>NZ_JAVRBM010000112.1:0-23564 GCF_034531255.1 Nostoc sp. ChiQUE01b
CAATATAGCGAACCTAACTCTTTGTGTCAACTATTTTCTCCAAAATAACTTGGGAAATATTTCGTATTTCCTGAAACTGCCCACAGTGCTGGGTTCTAGGCAAGAATGGTTTATGCACTGTGTTGACTAAAGGATGAAACAAGCGTGAATTTTCAGTCGGTAATAAGTTTATTGCATCAGTTCTGGGGCGATCGCGGTTGTCTCATCGCTCAACCTTACGATATTGAAAAGGGGGCTGGTACTAAGAACCCACAGACCTTTTTAAGAGCTTTGGGGCCAGAACCTTGGGCTGTTGCCTATGTTGAACCTTGTCGTCGTCCTACCGATGGACGCTATGGCGAAAACCCCAACCGTTTCCAACACTATTATCAGTACCAAGTTCTCATTAAGCCGTCACCAGATAATATTCAGGAGATTTATCTTGATTCTTTAAGGGCTTTAGGTATCCGTCCTGAAGACCACGATATTCGGTTTGTAGAGGATAACTGGGAAGATGCAACTGTGGGAGCTTGGGGCACTGGGTGGGAAGTATGGTTAGATGGGATGGAAGTTACTCAATTTACTTACTTCCAACAGTGTGGAGGAATTGATTGCCGTCCGGTGTCGATTGAAATTACATACGGGTTAGAACGGCTGACAATGTATCTCCAGCAAGTAGAAGCATTTACAAAGATCCAGTGGACAGACAACATTACTTATGGTGATGTTTTCCTTCAGGGAGAGATTGAGCAGTGTACATACAACTTTGAAGCGTCAAATCCTGAGTTGCTGATGACACTATTTAATTTGTATGAGCAGGAAGCTACCCAATTGACGGAGCGAGGATTGGTCTTGCCCAGCTTAGATTATGTAATGAAGTGTTCGCACACATTTAATCTGTTGGATGCTAGAGGTGTGATTTCGGTGACGGAAAGAACTCGCTATATTGCCAGGATTCGGCATTTGGCTAGGAAGGTAGCTCATTTATATGTTGAGCAAAGGGAGAAGTTGGGTTTTCCGTTGCTCAAAGATACTGTGGGTTCAACAGGAAGCCCAATATCCTAAAGAGTGCGACTACACACAAACTAAGTACAGTTTTGTGTAAAATAATAGCGTTTTTCAAGCCAGAGGAACGCAAAGTAAAGGCAAAGTACGCAGAGTCGTGGCAAATTTAATTCACTACGATTTTGTGTTTTGTTTATCCTTGTGGCGCTGAGGTTTAAGCTAGGTATATTTTTTTGATGTCGCTTTTCCTAAAGGACAGAAATACGGTTAAATATTGAATCTAGAACATTAAAGCTACAAGGATAAGGCTCGCCTGTGCGGGCTTTGTTTATATAAACTTGATGGACTATACTCACCACAAGCATAAAAACTTTTCGCTGTTGCTGATTTAAAAAGATCAAAAGCTCACGCAGAGGTGCTCCAAGCACAGATAATAAGAGTTTGGAATATTTTATTTTTGAATTTCATAACCAAATTCAGCAACGCCGATTTTTCTTTCTTGCTGCCCTATCTATATTTAAACCATCTGCAAATTCGGATTGCCAGGTGCTTTTACAAAAATCTTATGATTCAAACCAGTGGTGTAATTATTTGTCTTGGTTACATTTTTGGGTTGCTGTTTACAGCAGTTCCTTGGGGTGGTGTGGGAATTTTGGTTCTGGGGATAGTGGGAGCAATTGTTTTTAGAAGACGCACCACGCTACGGCAATTTGCTCAGAAACCAGAAAATGCTGGAAGCAAAAATAAGGCACTGCCTAATACTTGGCAAACTACTCCCCATCCTCGAATATGGCTAGCTGCTGGTTTGGTGGGATTATTGGCAACTCTATATTTTCAATGGCGAGTGCCACAACCGGGTGCAAAAGATATTAGTCAGTTTGTCCCGCCTGGAAATAGCAGTAATCAAGAACAACTTGTGATTGTACGCGGCGAAGTGGCGAGTAATCCCCGCTTAACTCGCAGTCAGCGAGGACAATTTTGGCTGGAAGCAACTCAGCTAGATGAAGTCAAAAATGATAAAGGTTCAGCCGGTGTCCCACAAGGGGTTACAGGCAAATTGTATGTAACAGTCCCTATACTTCAGGCTACTGGGTTATACCCTAGTCAACAAATTGCTGTGACTGGGATTTTGTACAAACCAAAGGCGGCTTCCAATCCTGGTGGTTTCGATTTTCAGAAGTTTCTCAAGCAGGAAGGAACGTTTGCTGGTTTGATTGGGCGACAAATAAATGTTTTGGATCGGGAACGTAAATGGGGATCGTGGCAAATTCGGGAGCGGATTGTGCGATCGCAAGTTCGTTGGTTGGGTATTCCTGAAGGGCCGCTTGTCAGTGCAATGGTTTTAGGCAGCAAAGCTGTTGATTTACCTTACGATATCCGCGACTTATTTGTACAAGCTGGATTAGCTCATGCTTTAGCAGCTTCTGGGTTCCAAACTTCTTTGATTTTGAGTGTGATTTTACAGTTAACGAAGCGGGCAAGAAAAGGAACCCAATTTACCCTTGGGTTTTTGGCTTTAATCATTTTTCTGAGTTTAACAGGGTTTCAACCTGCGGTTCTCAGAGCCGTAATTATGGGTTTTGCAGCATTAGTTGGTCTGCTATTAAAAAGGAAGGTAAAACAGTTCGGATCGTTACTATTAGCAGCAACTCTCTTATTAGTGTTTAATCCTCTATGGATTTGGGATTTAGGTTTTCAATTGAGTTTTTTAGCGACATTAGGATTAGTTGTAACAGTACCCGCATTAGTCAATCGTCTAGCATGGCTACCACCTGCGAGCGCTGCTTTGATTGCTGTTCCCTTAGCTGCCACTATTTGGACTTTACCTGTGCAACTTTTTGTCTTTGGAGTTGTACCATCTTATAGTCTGTTGTTGAATGTGGTTAGTACTCCATTAATTTCGATTATTAGTATAGGTGGAATCATTAGTGCGTTAGTAGGTTTAGTTTGGACTGACGCAGGAAGCTTCCTAGCCGGGGTTTTACATTACCCTACTGATTGGCTAATTAAACTAGTGGAATATTTTAGCAAGTTGCCTGGAAATTCTGTTGCGGTAGGCAGCATATCTACTTGGCAGCTTTTGGCGATTTATATACTAATTATATTGGTCTGGCTAGTGCCTTGGTGGCAAAGGCGGTGGTGGTTTGCTAATATGATTGCGATTGGTTTAGTATTCATCCCACTTTGGTATTCTAAAAATACATTGTTTAGGATAACTGTCTTAGAATCTGGTACGGAACCAATTGTAGTTGTTCAAGATCGAGATACTGTAACTGTAATTAATAGTGGTGATGAAGGTACAGGACGTTTTACAATTCTACCGTTTTTACAACAGCAGGGTGTAAATCAAATAAATTGGGCGATCGCAACTGATTTTCAAGGTAATGAAAGTAATGCTTGGTTTGAATTAATGCAACGTTTACCAATCAATAATTTTTATGAATATTCATCCCAAACAGATAATTCCATTACAACTCAGGCCATTCAACAAGAATTACAAAAACATCAAGGAATTTATCAACCATTGGTAGTTGGTCAAGCTGTGAAAGCTGGTTCGGTAGTAGCGCAATTAATCAACGAACAATTACCAATTTTACAATTGCAAATTTTAGATAAAAATTGGTTATTAGTAGGTAATGTTAAATCTAAAGAGGTACAACAACTAGTAAAAAATGGAAGTTTGCTTCGCCCGCAAGTACTTTGGTGTGCCCCTGAGTCATTGAAAGATTTAGTTATTGCTCTGCAACCACAAGTAGCGATCGCTTCTTCTGCCAACTTTGATCCAAAAACTTTATCTGAACTGAATCAAAGCCAAACTAAACTGTTCTTTACAGGACGAGATGGGGCTATTCAATGGACTCCTAATGGTCAGTTTGAGGCTTTTATTGAATCAACAGAAAATAAATCCTCTGTTTTATAAAAAACTCACAAATTCAGTGAATTAAAAAAATTTGTATCAAATTTTATGACAATCTATTTTTATAGTACTCGTGAAGAATATGGCTGTTTCTCTAACTTTTCGCTCCACGGCTTTGAATTAAATGGATTGTATTGGTCAACTAGCGAACACTACTTTCAAGCGCAAAAGTTTGTGGGTACACCTAATGTAGAACAAATCCGCCTAGTTAAAACACCTAAAGATGCGGCAAGAATGGGGCGTGAGAGAATGCGTCCCTTACGTCAAGATTGGGAACAAGTTAAAGATGACATCATGCGGCAAGCTGTGCTATGTAAATTTCAAACCCATACAGATATTAGAGATATCTTACTTTCTACAAACAATGTAGAAATTGTTGAAAACTCGCCTATCGATTTTTACTGGGGTTGCGGAGTCGATGGCAGTGGTAAAAATATGCTAGGAAAAATTTTAATGGAGGTGCGGGATATCCTGCACCATACATACAGGGCAGATATTGATAATAAAACTGTTAAATAATCTTGTAGAAAATAGTTTTTTAATCGAACTACTCCAGACTAGAGAACACGAAGAGATCAGAAATAGAGACGATCGCAAACGCTCTCAGACTGCTACAGAGTTATTACTCTTCATGAGTGATAATCTAAAAGTCTCGATTAGCGATCGCTATATAAACTCTCACTTATCCTAAACTTACACTTTGGTAAACTAGACTTATGAAAGATGCATCCTGGTTTTGGGAACACTAGATTTTACAGGAAGGAGTTGATGTCTAAAGGCGAATGGAATAACCAGATCGAAAAATACAGCTCCCTTGCAATTACCCATAACATACCTAAAACCAGTGAAGCGTAATACAATTACCCATGAATTTGACTCTGGTTCACAAGCAGAAATAATACCTCCACAAGAAAGTGATGACCATTTGTCAGAAGCATCTAAACTACTACGGCTAGGAATTCAACAGCAGCAAGCTGGCGAATTAATCACAGCTATGAAGTCTTTACAGCAATCCTTGGGGCTGTTTCAGGCAGTTGGCGATTTGCAAAAACAAGCACAGACACTTTCTTTTTTAGGATTGGTAACTTACAGCGCTGGAGACTACAAAGGTGCTATCTCTTACTCCCAACAGTGTCTGTCTTTGCTCAATAACACCTCAGATTTAGCATTGCAAATGCAAGCTCTTTCCCATTTAGGCAATGCATACCGTCACCTGAATGACCATAAAAAGGCTATTGAATTTCTAGAAAAGTGTTTGAAAATAACGCAGCAACTGCAAGACAAACGCAGTCAAGTGGCAGCATTGAATAATTTGGGATTAGTGTATAAAGCTTTAGGCAACTTTACACAGGCCATTGAGTATCAGCAGCAAAGCTTAGAGATTGTGCGGGAACTCAAAGATAATTGGGGCGAGGAACAGGTACTCAAGAATTTGGGTAATGCTTGGTATGCTTTGAACAATTACCCAAAAGCGATCGCTTATTATGAACAGTGTGTAGTCCTATCACGCTCCTTAAAAAATGTTCGCAGTGCTTCTCAGGTGCTAAAGAATCTGGGCAATGCTTGTTATGCTTTAGGTGATTATACCAAAGCGATTAAGTATTATGAAGATCGGTTGCAATTAGCCAAAGAAATTCAAGACCAGCGCAGCGAGGAACAGTCTTTAAGTAGTTTAGGAGTTGCTTGTGAAGCTTTGGGTGACTATAACAAAGCAATTACATATTATGAAGAACGTTTGCTGTTAGCTAGAAATATCAAAGATCGTCGCAGTGAAGAACAAGCTCTTGCCAGTCTGAAAGTTGCTTGTTATGCCTTGGGTGATTATGCCAAAGCTATGCAATATCAGCAGGGAACATCTTCAAATAGTTAAAAAGTAAGACTGGGAAACAATTCAAAATTACTCGCACAGATCAATTTCGCTCATTATCTTTTGTTGTTGGAGATATACGAGAACTTCTAATGTATCTACTTGGGGAAATTCTACGTAAAAATTACTTACACTCCAGAAGGGTTCGGGTGTTTCCAAGACTATTATGCGATCGCCCCACTGTTCTAACCAAGGTAGCAATTTTTGTGGCGCTAATGGAGTACATAGCCAAATTGCTGCTGGAGAAAGCGCTCTCATGGCAGTTGCTGCTACCGCTATTGTCATACCTGTAGCAATGCCATCATCAACTAAGATCAGGGTAGCATTCTCTGCATTCACCTGCGGACAAGCAGGAATTAATTGAGCCTCAAGAGACTTAGCAAGGTTTATCGCTTTATTTAAAGCTACTTCTCGCCACCGCACATCATGTTTAGGGCGAAATAGCTTTTGATCGGCCCAAAGAACATTTCCAGAAGAAGTCACTGCACCAATTGCTAACTCTGGGTTTTCTGGATGGCTAATCTTTTTTGCCACAACAATTGTCAACGGACAATCCAAAAGACGTGCTATTGGTGCTGCTACTGGTACACCTCCTCTTGGCAAAGCATAAACAA
The DNA here is from genome assembly GCF_034531255.1 of Nostoc sp. ChiQUE01b. Taxonomy (NCBI): domain Bacteria; kingdom Bacillati; phylum Cyanobacteriota; class Cyanophyceae; order Nostocales; family Nostocaceae; genus Nostoc; species Nostoc sp. ChiQUE01b. The sequence continues at coordinate 6,383 of NZ_JAVRBM010000112.1, forward strand.
TTGGTACAGGCTTTACCCCAGAATCAATAGTTTGCTGAGTTAAAACATCATGAATTACTTGCGCCAATAACTCACCTGCATGGGTACGATCGGCGAAAAGTGGGGTATGTGGCATGGTTTCCCCCAGCATCTCAGAACGGCACTGCTTTTATCATGACTGAATTTTGTCTCAAATTAACTGATACAATAAGATTTGTATAAATAATTAAGTATTCAGCAAAAGTTTATTGTTCTGATCAATATCCAGCCAGAGGGCTATTTAAATCAGATATAACAGCTGGCGCTGATGCCAAAATCTTGATTTTCATGAGCAGCGAAACCCAACTCAGTCTCTTCGACGACTCAACCTTTAACCAACGAGAACTGATTCCTACAGACCCGAAAATTCCAATCGCTCCCGGAACTTATTCTGACATAACGGAGTTGACACAGGATTGCGATCGCTGCCACCGTTGTGCATTGGGAGACACTCGCACTCATGCTGTTGTCGGACGTGGCAATTTCAAAGCACCAATTATGGTCGTGGGAGAAGCGCCAGGTCAAAATGAAGATGAGACGGGTTTACCATTTGTAGGCAGATCGGGGCAATTACTGGAGAAAATTTTGGCATCAGTGAATCTGACTACTGATCGTGATGTATATATTGCCAATATCAATAAATGTCGCCCACCAGATAATAGAGTTCCCACTCCTGTAGAAGTGGCAGCTTGTCTACCCTACCTACTAGAGCAAATTCGCCTAGTTGACCCCAAAATAATTCTGTTAACGGGTGCGACTGCTGTCAAAGGTATCACTGGCGATAAGCGAGGAATTACGAAAATTCGCGGACAGTGGCTAGAGTGGCAAGGGCGTTTATGTATGCCAATCTTTCATCCTTCCTACTTGCTGCGTAACCCTTCTAAGGAAAGAGGTGCGCCGAAATGGTTAATGTGGCAGGATATTCAGGCAGTGCGTGCCAAGTTAGACGAAATCCAAAATAACAGCTAATACTTACAGCGTTTTTCAAGTAATTGAACCACACCACGCCCTACTCCCTTATCTCCCTCATCCCCCTCATCTCAATTGTGGTCTAAATACCTGAAAACTGCTGTAATTCCGTCTTTTTTTAAGGCTTGTCACTACCAACATATTTTCAATTACTCACTTCGTTGCTATCCCGGTTGGGAATAAATTCTAAAGCTAATAGCTAAAGTCTTCTCAAGAGGACTAAATATAAAATTTTAAGCGATTTAGATGACTAAACTCTGTGAAAGAGAAAATTTCACTTTACTGATTGCGATCGCTTATTTTAATTGAATATGAGGACTTGCTGGCTTATAAAACTTAATTTTCTTCTAACAATCGGGGAGGGGTAAAATTGAAGCTAGCGTGCCCCTTGCCAAGGGTACGCTAGCACAGGTGAGGTACTTTGGTTATTTTTACCTTTTATATCATTGTCCGCATAATTTAGTTATGATTTCCACAGTCATTGCACCCCACCCTTTAATCCCCTCCCTGGAAGCTCTTAGGGGAGACAAAGCGTAGCTTTGGCTCTTTGGGGTTCTTCGGGTTTAATAAGTAATCAAGCGGACATGATATTAGACCCGAAATTTCAAATCTCTATTCGTCGTCGAAATCATCTTCGTCGTCTTCCTCTTCTTCCTCATAATCGTCATCGTCTACTACTTCGTCAGCAATTAATTCATCTTCTTCATCTAGAATTGACCTTTCTGCACGTCTGCTGCCAAAGCCAGATTCCCCAAGAGTAGGAGAATCTAAATTATAGGTGCGAGCTGTGCGATCGTCCAAGACCATATCTAGGGGATCATCAACTTCATCTAACACACTACTGGTAATTTCAGCAGCATAGTCATCGATCGCACCAGGTTCTTCATAGGTATTGTACCCAGTACCAGCCGGAATCAATCGCCCGATAATCACGTTTTCCTTTAATCCGCGCAGCCAGTCAGATTTGCCTTCAATAGCTGCTTCGGTGAGTACCCGTGTTGTCTCTTGGAAGGACGCGGCGGAAATAAAGCTGTCGGTGTTCAACGATGCTTTAGTGATCCCCAACAATACTGGGGTATACTGTGCTCTCGCACCGCCTGTAATTGCCATAGCTTCGTTCACCTGCTCAACTTGGCGCAGTTCCACTAATTCGCCGGGAAGCATTGTGGTGTCACCACCATCATCAATCCTGACTTTGTTGGTCATCTGGCGAACAATCACTTCAATATGCTTATCGGAAATATCAATCCCTTGAGACTGGTACACCATTTGCACTTCATTCACCAAGAATGTCTGTACCTTCTGTAAAGCAAGGCTAGCACAAGCATAGATTCCATCTTCGGAACCCAGGCTAAAGAAGATTTCCAAAATTTCGTGGGGATTAGATGGACCATCAGTTAACGGTTGTCCCGCTAATACCATTGAGCCATCTGGCACAATCAAATTTTGTCCTGGTCCCAGAGGATAATCTGTCACCACGCCATTTGATTCTACGACTTTGATGGCGATCGCTTCATCACCATCACCGTAAACTACCTTAACTTCTCCGCCCCGCCGACATAAGATACACGCTTCTTTCGGTTTCCGAGCTTCAAGTAGTTCCTCAATCCGGGGCAAACCTTGAATGATATCTCCGGTTTTGGCACGTTCAAACACCAGCAACACCAAGTTATCACCCCGTTGTACCAAATCACCGTCTTCTATCTGCAACACAGCACCAGGGCTGACTCGATAAGGGCGACCGATACGGGTAGTAACAACGTAGTTCTGAGTTTGAAGTGAGGAGTTAGGAGTTTCAGAATTAACTTTTAACTCCTCACTCTTAACTCCTAACTTTCTAACGTCTACTACTTGCCCTGATTCTGGGGTAAAAACTCCAGGAGCAACTTCTGTACCTTCTACTAGCAAGTCACCTACTTTTACCTTTGGCTGAGTACTAGTATTAATGGGAAGCCTGTCAGCATCGCGCAACACCAAACAGCGACGCACGTTTTCAGTTCCTTTTTGGACACCCCGCACTTCTCCGCCTTCTTTACACAAGATTTGGGTACGTGCGACTACAGAACCTGGGGCGATGGTCAGCCCATCATGTACCTCAAGTGTCGTCTGGGTACTACCTTGGGTGGCATCGGCGGTAATGTCTCGACGAATTACCAAGGATTCCAAAATCACTAGTTGTAAACGTTGAACTTCTGGGTCTTCGGTATCCTCTACTAATTCAATATCTGCTGCCAGGGGTGAAGCATTATGGTCTTGTTCCCCTTCTTGCTCAATTTCTAGCACTAGCTGGGTTCGCAGCAGTTCTACACCTTCAACAGATTTGACGCGTTCTGAATCTTTATAAGGTAGTCGCTGCACTGCTCTTAATTGAATTGATCGCCCTGTTTGTTGACTTACCGATGTAGTTGATGGCACATCTGGATTATCAGGGACAGCAAACTCAACTACTGGACGGCTTAACAGGGCGGGTCCTTCTGGTGTCTCTACATACTGGATATAACGCAATTCCGTGGCGACATTGCCTTGGAATTCCTCACCTGGTTGGATAAAGGTGTTATCTCGCCCGATAACTGATTCGGGATCGTCCACCATCAGCAGTTCCCCTGGCTTCACGACTACTTCCCGCAGGATGTCGTTTTTCTGGGTCACTTCTACCACACCACTGTTTTGGCAGAAGATATCTTTCACGACTTCAGTGCCAGCTTCGACAAACTGACCATCTTCCACCAACAGTAAGGAGATATCTTTATTAACTTCGTGGCTTTCTTCAGGAATCCATAACAAGGTACCGCCCTGCACGACTTCATAACCCAGCTTGGCTTTGCCTTTTTTCTGGACTTCGACACCCGCGAATTTCAGGAATCCACCAGTGGTTGTGCGATAGCGGTCATCAATTAACTCAGCTACTACTTGACCATTTTGCACTTTTGTGCCTGGTGTAGCCCGAAGGTTAAATACCTGGTTGTTGCCTGTGGAGACTAAGTAGTTATTGCGACCTTGAGAACTTTGGACTGTCACCGTTGCCTGGTCTAAAACCACAGAAGCGGTGATAATCTCTATTTCCCTGGTACTCTTACCTGGGGTAGCTTCGGGTAAGCGCACCACACCACCGTGCAAACTGGCTAACTTGGTTTCTGCTAAAACTCCATTAGAAGCGATCGCATCACCATTTTTCACCACCAATTCTGCACCAGGCGGCAAGTTGTAAACTTCTCCAGACAAAATCCAAATCAAACCACCCCGTGCGGCTGTGGTTGTGGTATTACCCTGGCGGTCAGTTTTTTGTTCTGGAACTACTTCGGCAAATTGCACTTCCCCTGCTAAGTCAGAAGCAACATCTTTAACGGCTTTTTCTGTATTAGTCCGAGTTGTGCGTCCACCGAGGGCAACCTCTGCCAACAACTGACCTTGTTTTACTTTATTTCCATCAAATACATATAGTGTTGAACCTTGGGTAAGATGAACCTCTTGGTTCTCTGGGGTGACATCACCTACTTTTGTTGGCTCCAAAAGCATGATGCCATTAGCTTCAACATAGAGCGCATCTTCGCCGTGGCGGGTACGATACGTTCTGGTCTTTAGTTTCCGGGGAAGCTTAACAGTCCCATCGATTTTAGAACGAACTTGTTGCGCTACTTCTCCGGTAAACACACCACCAGTGTGGAATGTCCGCATGGTTAACTGAGTACCAGGTTCGCCGATACTTTGAGCGGCAATAATCCCTACAGCTTCGCCCAAATCTACCATCTTGGCGTGGGCCAAACTCCAGCCATAGCAGTGTTGACAGACAGAACGTGCAGCTTCACAAGTTAGTGGCGATCGCACCACAACTTCTCCCACCCCAGATGTTTCAATTTTCTTCGCCAAATCCTCAGAAATTGGGGTATTACGTGCTGCAATCACTTCTTTTGTCACCGGATGCACCACATCTTCACCAATTACCCGTCCCATCAAGCGGGTTGCTAGAGGAATCAAGGTTTTGGCCCCCTCTGTCATTGGTTGAATGTTAAGACCCCTACTGGTGCCGCAGTCAAATTCCCGAATAATTACATCCTGGGATACGTCCACCAAACGGCGAGTGAGATAACCAGAATCAGCCGTTCGCAACGCGGTATCCACCAATCCTTTTCTGGCACCGTAAGACGAAATAATGTATTCCGTCACTGTCAGTCCTTCACGGAAGTTGGTTTTGATCGGTAAATCGATAATTTCCCCTTGAGGATCTGCCATCAGTCCCCGCATTCCCACCAATTGCCGCACTTGAGAGATGTTACCCCGTGCACCGGAGAATGCCATCATGTATACGGAATTCAAGGGATTAGTCTTCTTGAAGTGAACGACTACTTCATCTTTCAAAGCTTCACTAGTACCGTTCCAGGTATCAATTACCTTTTGGAAGCGTTCTACTTCCGTGATTTCTCCCCGTTGGTAACGGGTTTCAGTGGCGCGAATTTCTTCTTCGGCTGCTTCCAAGAGCAATCGCTTAGTTGGTGGCACCATCAAATCATCTACACTGATAGAAACCCCTGCTTTAGTAGCATAGCGAAATCCCAAATCTTTCAGTTTGTCCGCCATTACTGCGGTTCGCGCCGTACCATAGTACGTAAAAGCCCAAGAAATTAATTTTTGCAGTTGACTTTTGTTAACTACGCGATTGCGAAAAATCATTTTTTCGTTAGTCATTAGTCATTAGTCCTAAATTAATAGTTAGGAGTTAGGAGTTAGGAGTTTGTAATTAATAACTCCTAACTCCTAACTTTTCACTCCTCACTTTTAGCTTGCAAGTGCTTCCTGAATAGCATTATTGTAAATAACGCGACCAGGAGTTGTGTAAATGTACTGGGAAATTACATTGCCCTTAGCGTCTTCTCTGACTCGGCGGAACTTATAGAGTAATGTGCGAGTACCATCCTCGTTTTCCGTGACTTTCAGGGGTTCCGTATCCGGTTGATCTGATTCTATTTCACCCTCAAACCGCACGTAAATATAGGCGTGCAAGTCAATTTGCTCTTGCTGGAAAGCCATAATTACGTCATCCAGCGAAGAAAAGTACCTTCCTGCACCTTTTGTCGCATCGGGATTTTCTGCTGTTAAGTAATACGCTCCCAATACCATATCTTGGCTGGGTGTGATGATGGGTTTACCTGTGGCTGGTGACAAAATATTGTTAGAAGCCAACATCAACAACCGTGCTTCAGCCTGACTTTCTAACGACAGCGGGACGTGTACCGCCATTTGGTCGCCGTCAAAGTCGGCGTTAAAGGCTGGACACACAAGAGGATGAAGTTGAATCGCTCGACCTTCTACTAAAATCGGTTCAAAAGACTGAATACCCAAGCGGTGCAACGTTGGTGCCCGATTTAGCATTACAGGGTGTCCTTCAATCACCTCTTCTAGCACATCCCAAACACTGGGATCATTGCGGGATATCAGCTTTTTCGCAGCTTTGATGTTATTTACCATACCGCTACGAATCAGGCGGTTAATCACAAATGGCTGAAATAGCTCAATTGCCATTTCTCTAGGCAAACCGCACTGGTGAATTTTCAGCTTTGGCCCGACAACAATTACCGAACGTCCAGAGTAGTCAACCCGTTTACCTAACAAGTTTTGTCGGAAACGTCCTTGCTTACCCTCAATAATGTCGGACAAAGATTTCAGGGGTCGGTTATTTGCCCCTACCACAGTGCGTCCCCGCCGACCATTGTCAATCAAAGCATCCACTGCTTCTTGCAGCATCCGCTTTTCGTTCCGCACAATAATCTCTGGTGCCAAAATTTCTTGCAAGCGTGCCAAACGATTGTTGCGGTTAATTACCCGCCGATACAAATCATTCAAATCGCTGGTCGCAAACCGTCCGCCATCTAGTTGCACCATTGGGCGCAAGTCGGGGGGAATCACGGGAATAACTGCCATTACCATCCACTCTGGTTTGGAACCAGTGGCGATAAAGTTGTCAATCACCCGCAGTCGCTTAATTAACTTGGCCCGCTTTTGTCCCTTGGCATTGCCAATTTCTTCCCGTAGGCTTTCAGCTTCTTGTTCTAAATTGATATCGGCAAGCAAGCGCAACAGTGCTTCAGCACCAATACCTACCTCTACGCCTTGCAGCTGAGAATCTTCGCTATAAATTTGGTCTTCTATTTCCAACCACTGGTCTTCACTCAGTAGCTGTTTGTAAGTTAAAGTTTCGGCATTACCTGGACTCAGGACAACATAAGAGTTGAAATAGACAATCTGCTCGACATCCCGCAAAGGCATATCCAACAGGATGGAAATATAGCTAGGAATGCCTTTGAGATACCAGACGTGAGCTACTGGTGCGGCGAGTTTAATATAGCCCATGCGGTGACGACGCACCCGTGACTCGGTAACTTCTACCCCACAGCGCTCACAGACAATGCCTCTATGACGGACTCTTTTATACTTGCCACAATGGCATTCCCAATCTTTAGCGGGGCCAAAGATCCGCTCACAAAAAAGCCCGTCCATCTCTGGCTTGAGAGTTCGGTAGTTAATCGTCTCTGGCTTGGTAACTTCACCGACTACCTGACCATTGGGCAATGTTCTCTCACCCCACTGACGAATGCGTTCTGGGGAAGCCAAGCCGATTTTTACGTAGTCAAACTGATTAGTTTGGGCTGGTCTCATACTTAAGTGCTGAGTGCTGAGTGCTGAGTAATGAGTAGTAAGTAAGTAGTGAGTAATAAGTGTTGAGTAATGAGTAATAAGTGTTGAGTTGTAAGTTACGGGTGAAGAGTTCTTAACTCATAACTCCTCACTGTTAACTTTTTACTCAGCACTCAGCACTCAGAACTCAGCACTGCTTATTCGTCATCTTCCAGCGATTCGCGGGAAAGAGATTCATAAGTTGGTCGAGGAGGTGTGCGACGGGCTGATTGGTCTGCCATCAAATCGACTTCCACATCTAGGGAACTGCCATCTGCTTGAGTTTCTACCTTATGTACGGCAATGTCTAACCCCAATGATTGCAACTCGCGCATTAACACCTTAAAGGATTCTGGAGTTCCAGGCCGAGGAATTGCCTTACCTTTAACGATCGCATTTAACGCTTCATTCCGTCCTTGCATATCGTCAGATTTAACTGTGAGCAATTCCTGTAAGGTGTAAGCCGCACCAAAGGCTTCCAATGCCCATACTTCCATTTCCCCAAACCGCTGACCACCTTGTTGGGCTTTCCCACCCAAGGGTTGCTGAGTCACTAGTGAGTAAGGTCCAGTTGAACGGGCGTGGATTTTATCATCCACTAAATGCACCAGTTTCAGCATATAAGCCACACCGATGGTAATTGCTCGGTCAAAGGGTTCACCTGTACGTCCGTCATACACCATGATTTTGCCAGGATTATCTGGGTTATATACCCAGTCTTTTCCTGTTTCGTCCCGTGCTTCTTGCAATTTGCCATGCACGATTCGGCGGGATGACTCTTCACCGTACATTTCATCAAACGGAGTAATCTTAAATCGGACTCCCAAGGTTTGACCAGCCCAACCCAAGAGGCACTCAAATACTTGTCCAACGTTCATCCGACTGGGTACGCCCAAGGGGTTGAGTACAATGTCCACTGGTGAACCATCGGGCAAATAAGGCATATCTTCTGCCGGTAATATCCGAGAAATAATCCCTTTATTACCGTGGCGTCCTGCCATTTTGTCACCAACTTGGATTTTACGTTTTTGGGCAACATACACTCGGACTACCATATTGGCTCCCGGTGGTAGTTCATCGCCTTGTTCGCGAGTAAACAAGCGCACATCAACTACGCGACCTTTTTCACCATTTGGCACTCGCAGGGAATTGTCCCGCACATCCCGTGCTTTTTCACCGAAAATCGCCCGCAACAGTTTTTCTTCTGGCGGTTGGTCAGATTCACCTTTGGGTGTAACTTTTCCTACCAAGATATCACCAGCTTCTACCCACGCACCAATGCGAATAATTCCCTGTTCATCCAACTGACGCAAAGCATCTTCTCCGACGTTGGGAATTTCTCTGGTGATTTCTTCTGGCCCCAGTTTCGTCTGTCTAGCTTCAATTTCATATTTTTCAATGTGAATTGAGGTGTAGACATCATCCTGCACCAGTCTTTCCGAAATTAAAATTGCATCTTCGTAGTTGTAGCCTTCCCAAGGCATATAAGCAACGACGATATTTTGTCCTAGCGCCAATTCACCGCCTTCAGTGGAGGAACCATCAGCCAATACCTGACCAGCAACAACTCGTTCACCAATGCGGACGAGAGGTTTCTGATTTAAACAGGTGTCTTGGTTGGAACGTTGGTACTTAGAAAGGATGTATTTAATTTCGGGGGTGTTAGGTTTAGGACGGACGCGAATTTCTGTAGCATCTACATAGGTGACATCACCATCGGTGCGTGATACAATCACCATCCCAGAGTCTCTTGCTCCTTGGGCTTCCAAACCAGTACCCACCAAAGGACGCTCTGGTTTGAGCAGGGGGACTGCTTGCCGTTGCATGTTCGATCCCATCAGCGCTCGGTTAGCGTCATCATGCTCCAAGAAGGGAATCATGCTAGTAGCTACTGATACAATCTGTACGGGAGATACTGCTACGTAGTCCACCTGTTCTGGTGTTGTGGTGGAAAATTCTTGGCGATACCGGACTGGCACTTGCGGCCCAATAATGTGCCCAGTTTCATCTACAGGAATATCTCCTGGAGCAACCCGCAAATCGTCTTCTTCATCGGCTGTCATGTAGGCTGGAGGTAAATCAAATCTAACTCGCCCATTTTCTACAGGTCTAAATGGTGTTTCTAAGAAGCCGTACAGGTTTACCCGTGCATGGGTTGCTAAGGAGCCAATCAATCCGGCGTTGGGCCCTTCTGGTGTCTCAATGGGGCAAATACGTCCATAGTGACTAGGATGTATATCTCGCACGGCAAAACCGGCACGTTCGCGAGTTAAACCACCAGGGCCAAGGGCACTCAGACGGCGTTTGTGGGTCAGTTCCGCCAGAGGATTGGTTTGATCCATGAACTGACTTAACTGGCTAGAACCAAAAAATTCTTTAATTGCTGCTACCAGCGGTTTGGGGTTTACCAAGGAAGCAGGAGTTAGCACTTCGGCATCAGATACTGTCATCCGTTCCCGAATTATTCTTTCTAGCCGATTTAAACCTACCCTTACTTGGTTTTGCAGCAATTCCCCGACGCTTCTCACCCGGCGGTTGCCTAAGTGGTCAATGTCGTCGATATTACCAATATCATATTCCAGGTTAATTAGGTAATCTACAGCCGCCAAAATATCGCCAGGAGTCAGCACACGCATGGTGTCTGGCACAGAAAGGCGCAATTTTTTGTTCAGTTTGTACCGTCCGACGCGACCAAGGTCATAACGTTTCGGGTCAAAGAAACGAGAGTCTAAAAGTTGTTGTCCACCTAAGACTGTAGGTGGTTCACCAGGACGGAGTTTGCGATATAACTCCATTAGGGCTTCTTCTTCAGAAAATTGCCCTTCTTTTTCAATGGTTTTTTGGAAATATTCGGGGTGGCGTAAGGCGTCAAAGATTTCGTTGTCTGATAACCCTAAAGCTTTTAGGAGTACCTGCGCTGAGAGTTTGCGGGTTTTGTCAATGCGTACCCACACCAAATCGTTACGGTCTGTTTCAAATTTCAGCCATGCTCCCCGGTTGGGAATTAAGCTAGCTGAATAAGTACGTCGACCGTTTTTGTCGATTTCTGATTTGTAATAGACTCCTGGCGATCGCACTATTTGGTTGACAATTACCCGCTCGGCCCCGTTAATAATAAACGTGCCGCGATCGGTCATCAAAGGCAAATCCCCAATGAATACTTCTTGCTCTTTGATTTCCCCGGTTTCTTTATTAATTAGACGTGTGGGAACATACATTTGGACAGCGTATGTACTATCCCGCCGTTTGGCTTCTTCGACGCTGTATTTTGGCTCCTTGAGTTTGTAGTTATGACCCAAAAAGTGCAGTTCTAATTTACCCGTATAATCTGTAATAGGACTAAAGGAGTTCAGTTCTTCTATCAGCCCTTCTTCTAAAAACCAGCGAAAGCTTGACCGCTGGATTTCAATCAAGTCGGGTAACAGAAAGGCGGGTTCCATATATGTTTCTTTAGTCATGCCTCTTCCTTTGTCAACCTGGTACAATTTTCCCTTGGACACTGCTGTTTGACGCTTCCCATTGCTAGCCAGTGCCCTTAGCTGTTTGGGAACTTTTTCTTACACACTTGTGATTTACATTTGTGGGCAAACGCAGCGATTAAATCTGGCTGGGATCAGCAATTTTCATAAGAAAAATTGCCTTTAATTTGGACTAAGTAATGGGTACTGGGTACTGGGCACAAGAGGAGCATGGGAAAAGTTGTTGAAAGTCTTTCCCCTGTAAATCTCATGCCCAATAGAGCCATTCGCTTTTCCTGTCAAACACGCTACGCATAGTTTGCTTAAGAGTAAGGGCAAAAGTCGGCAAACCTGCCCAACACGCTGGCTCCCCAATGCCCATTTCAAATAGAATATCCAGTTAAAATATTCTTGAATTTGATTTACTTTTTTCACTTCCCCTCCAAAAAGCGCGTTAATTAGCTGACGCAGCTCCACACAGTGTGTTTTAAATCCACCCCGCTGTTGATACTCTCAGTGATATTTTAGATATCCTAAGACTGAGGGAATGATCCGCACCTTGTCGATTTTGAATCAGAATCACTTTATTTTGCTGGATTGTAGTCACAAGGCAATTTTTGTTTAACGATTTTGAATAGGTTCTAATACAAACTAAACCGATGTTGTGCAAAAGTCTAGCTCAATTTAGGTTGGCACAGTTAGTCATGTGTGGAGAGCATCCGCTTGTAGAGATTTTGAGGATGGCTAAGCCATAACAGCATGGAAAATCAGGATGAGAAGTTTTATGTTCCTTCCTTTATCATTATGGCGCAAGCAAAATGTTTTTGAGGGAATAATATTAGCATATTTTTGTCCCCTTATAGTTTTATTTGTTTGATTTTTTTTAACACAACTTAACAAAAGAGGCTAGGAGACACTTGATATTGACAAACCGAATAATTCACAGGCATTTTGGGTGGTTTGATGGGCGATCGCCTCTACTGTTTCCTGACGCAGTTTAGCTACTTGCTCGGCGACATAAAGTACGTAGGCAGGCTCGTTGCGCCTCTCGCCCCGTTTCGGAACTGGAGCAAGAAATGGGCAGTCTGTTTCAATCAGTAGGCGATCGCGACTTACCATTGCAGCTGAGGATTGGATCGCTTTGGCGTTTTTGAACGTTACCGTCCCGCTAAAGCTGATGTAAAAGCCTAAATCGAGAAACCATTGAGTTTCTTCTGGCGTTCCTCCCCAGCAATGCATGACTCCCCGCACTCTTTCTCCTTTGAGTTCCCGCCATTTTTGCAACACTTTTCTGGTTGCTTCAGCAGCATCGCGGCAGTGGATAATCACTGGTAAGTTAAGTTCAGATGCGATCGCCAACTGAGACTCGAACACCATATACTGTTGTTCATAGTTATCAGCTTTGTAAAAATCCAGCCCCATTTCCCCAATTGCTACTACATGAGAGTCAGAACTCGCTAAAGTTTTGATTTTCTCGGCTGTCTCGTGATTCCATTTATCAGCATCTAAAGGGTGTAGTCCTACGGCAAAGCTGATTTCGGGAAACTCGTGCGCTATGGTTTGAATGCGGGAAAACTCTTCTGGATGAACACAAGAATGTACTAAACGCACTACACCTGCTTCTTGCCACCGCGATCGCACTATTGCTAAATCCGCCTGGAAACTATCAAAGTTAAGATGTACATGCGTGTCTATCAGTTGCATCTTTTGCCCTTTGTTGTTTGTCCTTGATCATTTGTCGTTTGTTTTGTTACTAATGACTAAGGACAAATGACCAATGACTACTCAGCTGTTTGTGGGAGGGGTTTTAGTCTGTGAGCCAATCTTGACTTTTTCCTTGCCCCATTGTTTGGATGAAGAACACCTCGTTTGATCGCCTTATCAATTTTGCCGTAAGCCTCGGATAACCGAGCCTGCGCTTCTTGTTTTAATTCTGGGCTAGGTTTCGCTGTATAAGCAGCTACAGCATTGAGGTATTTCTTCATCAGCGTCTTGACTGCTGATTTGTAAGATTTATTACGCAGTCGATTACGTTCTGCGATTTGGGCACGCTTGAGAGCAGACTTTGTATTCGCCACAGTCAATTCCAAAAATACGATTATTAATTATGTACACACACTACTAGACTTACTAATATAGCATCCAAATTGCCAATGTTATAATTTCCTAAAAAAATTATGGGATTAGGTATTGGGTCATGAATGAAGATTAATCAATATTAGTATTAGTATTAGTTCCATAGTCTCTACTCGCCAATTCAGTATTTCGTCAATTTGAGGAAATGCGTTAAAATAAAATACATCTAAATAACTGTCACCCTAACTCATCACAACCTGATTAAGCAATGTGATTGTCAATAAATAATAATTTGTCCGTAAACCAAATGTATTATTTAGAAACAGGAACTGTAAAGAGCTAAATTTCAGGGATTCTCAAGTATAGAACCGAGATATCGTGCCTGTACACACATTAACTAGTAAAAGTTAGGGAAATAAGTAAAAATTATACTCAGACCCTAACCCCTGTAAATTCAGGGGATTGGATGTGTAAACATACCATCTGCACCCCACAAGGATTGAGGGAAAGGGTGTAAGGAGAGTGGGAAATGGCACACCTGCTTCCTGCCGCTAGCCAGTCAAGGCTTGTCGGATTGAGCAATTAAGTCGCCTTCTCAAGCAAACTAAACGCTGGTAGCCTTGAGAGTATCAAAAAAATCCAGGTTAAGCTAGAGAAGAGAATTAGAGTCAGCTTGCACACCCCAGTGGGTCAAGAGCAATACTAAATCTCAGGTGGCAATATTATAATTTTGGCATTGTCCTTACTCCATGCTGCGAATTATTACTCAGCAGGCAGACGTTAGAGCAGAACTACAACGGATCTGCGATCGCACCCATGACGAACAGGTACTTCACAAAGAAGCAACGGTGCGGGAAATTTTGCAAGCAGTGAAGCGCCAAGGCGACAAAGCTGTATTGCATTACACGGCCGAATTTGACAAACAAACCCTGAAAGCAGAAGAGCTCCGAGTTACAGGCTCGGAACTAGATGCAGCCTATCAGCAGGTATCAAAGGAGTTGTTGGGCGCAGTTCGGCTAGCTTGCCGCCAAATTGAAGCGTTTCATCGTCAGCGAGTACCAAAAAGCTGGGTACACTTTGGTGATGATGAAGTAGTACTGGGCAAACGCTACACGCCTGTAGACCGAGCCGGGTTGTATGTGCCTGGTGGCCGTGCCGCCTATCCCAGTACAGTGCTAATGAATGCAATTCCGGCTCATGTTGCTGCTGTACCGCACGTGGTGATGGTAACACCACCAGGCCCAGGAGGTGCTATTAACCCAGCAGTCTTGGTAGCTGCTCAAGAAGCAGGGGTGCAAGAAATTTATCGCATTGGGGGTGCACAAGCGATCGCTGCTTTAGCTTATGGCACAGAAACGATTCCGAAAGTGAATGTAATTACTGGGCCTGGTAACATTTATGTCACCCTAGCGAAAAAACTTGTCTACGGCACCGTCGGCATTGATTCTTTGGCAGGCCCCAGCGAAGTGCTGGTGATTGCCGATGAAACTGCAAATCCAGTGCATGTAGCTGCTGACTTGCTGGCCCAAGCCGAACACGATCCAATGGCGGCAGCGATTTTGCTGACCACAGATGCTGCTTTAGCGAAAAACGTGCAAGTAGCCTTGGAAAGACAGCTAGTGGATCACCCACGGCGAATAGACACAGAAAAAGCGATCGCTCACTACGGCTTGATTATCGTTGTAGAATCGCTCCAAGCCGCAGCAGAATTCTCAAATGAATTTGCCCCCGAACACCTAGAATTAGAAATCAAAGACCCTTGGGCACTCATACCACAGATTCGCCACGCTGGGGCAATCTTTTTGGGTTACTCAACACCAGAAGCTGTAGGAGACTATTTGGCAGGCCCTAATCATACCTTGCCAACTTCTGGTGCTGCCCGCTATGCTTCGGCATTGGGTGTTGAAACTTTCCTTAAACACTCCAGTATTATTCAATACTCCCAAACCGCACTGCAAAATGTGGCTGGTGCCATAGATGTGCTAGCAACAGCAGAGGGTTTACCTTCCCATGCTGATTCAGTCCGACGCCGAATTCAGCAAGAGTAGTGATTTGGAATGCTTAATTTTTTCTGATAACTCAAAGTTTGGATAGCGATACCTACGGTAAGCTACGCTAAAGCACGCCATTTGCTATCCTACCTTCAGTCACCCTTTAAGCGTCCACAAGTCGGGCATTGCCGACAGTAGTTTCTGGGAAAGGGGTTGTAGCAACTTTTCTGAAGAATCTAGGACTTACGCAAAATATAACGAAAGTAGCGGTAATTCATGAATTACCGCTACGCAATAATCAGGTTTTCAGCGCCACATCTTGGGTAAGTCCTGGAATCTTTTCACGAGTTTCTGAGAGAGGAAAACCGTTCGCATGAAAGTGGCGTAAAACTAGCTGACCTATGACGTAGCCTTAAATATATAAACTAAGTTGTCAGATAAAAAATTAGTTTAGTGTCACTGCCGACTAATTTTGCTAGATACTTATGTATGTAGGGGGTCTACTCTTTAGGAGACGAGAGCAGTGCTAAATAGTGTTTTGGTAGCTCTGGACGGTTCGGATATTTCAGAACGAGTAATTCAAGCTTTAGATAAATTGGTGTTTTCAAAAGACGCCAAGGTTATTCTCTGTCATGTGTTTCTCACACCAGAGTCAGAAATGGAACTACCTGCTGATCGCCCTCAGCCAGAGTCCCCAACGTTTTCTTATTTTCATATTGAAAAGCAACTGCAATTATATCAGGAAAATTTATCAGCCAGAAGTGAGTTAGAGTTAGTAACTGGCGATCCTGCTGAAGAGATTATTCGTCTTGCCAATATTTATAAAACTGACTTAATCGTAATTGGCAGTCGGGGCTTGATGGGGATGAAACGAATTGTTCAGGGTTCTGTTAGTAGTCAAGTTGTAGAAGAAGCTAATTGTTCAGTGTTGGTCGTCAAACCAAGGTAAAGATTTACAAGGGGAAGCAATGGCTATAACCACCCCAAAACTAGCCTTTGAAGAATACCTGAAATATGATGATGGCACTGATAGCCGCTTAAACAATTCAAAATTCACGCATTCAAAATTCAAACATTTTAGATATTTTCAGATGGGGATTTAAACCCCAACTGAAAATATGCTACGTGTTTTGGTTGGGGTCTTAAACCCTTTAATATGTCCTAACCTATGTGACTACGGCTATACCTTGAAAGGGCTAACCATAGAGACAAGGAAAATCCCTTTTCTACGTTCAGTCGATTCAACGTTCTTGAGTTGCTAAAAACTGACGCAAGCTTAACAAGCTGAGTGTTTGACCCAAACTCAAGGGCAAAAGTGAAACTCCTTCCAAGCGGGACTGTACCCAACCTTCTCCCCAGTACCATTCGTGGAACCCGTCAATACCTCCGCTGAGTACTAAGCGAAGGCAGTTGGATTTGACAACGTTTACTTGATGATGAATCGCGACTGGCCCAGTCCAGGTTGTAAACTGGAATCCGGGAAGCAGTTCTTCTGGCATTCCTGGTGCAAAACGTTGCCCTAAAAGCCATTTTTTTAGTTGCACGGGATGCAGCAGACTGTCACGAATTGCATCTGTTGATGCTTCGATTTCGATCCGCAGTTGGCTTTGTTGAAAATTACCCAGCATTTTTCTCGGATTACCTAAAGATAAGACATCGCTATTTCTAATATTGCAAATAGTTTTTGTCATTAGTCATTAGTCCTACCCTGCGGGAAGGGAAGCCGCTGGCGCGTCTATGTCCTTTGCAAATAACTAATGACCAATGACAGCCGTTTATTTGCGTAACACCCCACTACGTTACTTTTCTTGCAGCAGAGAACTTAAAATAGAAAAAGTGAACTTGTTAAGAAATGTAAGGTTATTCATGGCGGATCAGTTAATTCGTGCAACAGCAGCTGAAGGTGGAATTCGTGCCGTAGGTGCGATCGCCACACGTTTAACAGAAGAACGCGAATTTCTCACAAACAATAAAAAATCAATTTATATGGACTGATGTTAG
>NZ_JAVRBM010000113.1:0-6470 GCF_034531255.1 Nostoc sp. ChiQUE01b
CAATCACTTCTTTTATATATCCTACGTCCTAACTGAGGTGACGACTGCTATATCTCCCAAGAAATTACATTTAATTTTTGCTGTGTTTTTATGCCCCCAACAAAAATTAAATTAGCTTCAATTATATGGATTAATTAGAGTACCATTTGAAGGTTAATCCAATCAGAATATTGCCGGATAATATCGTGTTTGACTAAAGACTTATCATTTAGTTCGCCCTGGCAGGGCGCAGGCTTGCCGTGAGGGACTCGTGCCGAACCGGAGCAGGGGGAAAAAGGCTTTTGGGATTTTTGTAGAGATACGGTAATCATATCATGTCCGCATAATTAGTTGTGATTTCCACAGTCATTGCACCCCACCCTTTAATCCCCTCCCCGCTTTTCGGGAGGGGAGACAAAGCGTAGCTTTGGCGGGGTGGGGTTCTTCGGGTTTAATAAGTAATCAAGCGGACATGATATCAGAAGTAATTAACCGGACTTGACATAACTTGCCTCTTCCAATATTTGTATACTCCCAACGGTAGATGTATTGATAGACTAGAATAACTAAGTTCTATTTTTGTATCATTCTATGGATAGTAGAAATAACTATTTTACAAAGTTATTATTCAATCAATTAATGCCTGAAAAACGTGTATGCACCCTGGAATCATAACCCAGGGTCTTTTTTATAAAAACCTAGATAATCATCGTTTTTTCATCATTGACTACTGTCCATATCCACCCTCAAATCTTAACAAAGTGTAGGGGTTTAGATCCCCAGCTTCTATCAAGCCGCAAGTGTTGGGCGGGGTCTAAATCACCGTTACAACACGTAATTGCGAATGGGCGAAAAAGCGAATTGCGAATTGGTTTAATAGGGTGGACATGGACAGTGGTTAAAAAGGATTATAAAGTAAACTAAAATACAGACCGCTTTCTTGTAATGTTCTTTCATTATTTGAGTTAACAGATATTAAAGGGATACCCCAGTCAAGACGAACGGTGAAGCGATCGCCCTGTGCCCAACGCAACCCCAGACCAACAGAAGCTAGAGTATTAGGGTTGGGATTGTCTTGACCAGAACTGTTCCAGCCAATACCAAAATCCACAAACGGGATAACTTGTAAGGTGCTATTTATCTGCGGTAAGCGCAGAATTGGGACTTGAACTTCTGCAGAAACAAAAGTGCCATTATCTGTCAGCAGATAATCTTGACGGTAGCCGCGAATGCTATCCTGCCCACCTAAGCCAAATTGCTCTATAGGCAGAAGTTTTGTAGATGCAAGTTGCGTATTTAAACGTAATAACAATAAGGTTTCAGGAGCTAAAAGGCGTGCCCACTGTGCTTGCCCTTGCCAAGCAAAAAAACGGCTATCAGGAGCATCTTGATTAACCGTAGCATTCAACACATCTATGCCTAAACTGAATTGAGAGCGTAGGGCGATGACTTCCCGACTGTTACGACTCGTCCATTCTTGAAAAAATCGCAACGCAGATACCCTAGTGCGTCCTTCTTCATCAGCACCAGGCGAAAGTTCAGAGGCGGGAACCCCTTCTCTTTGTAAAAAGGACGAGATATCACTTTCGCGTCGGGAAGCTGTTAATCCCAGAGCGAACTCTTGTGTAGGAGTTTGGATTATTGGCTGACGGAATGTCACCTCGTAGTAGCGAGAAGCCGATTCGATATCTAAAGTGTCGAAAGGAGGCTCAATCACATTGCTCGACGTAGTGCCATAGTTAAAGCTCACAGTTCCATTGCGGGGATTAAGAGGCAATGTGTAACTAGCGTCAAAAGAGTTGCTACCATCAGTATTGGTGTATCCTAAACTCAGACCATCTCCCAATCCGAGTAAGTTAGCTTCATTCAATCTTAACCCGCGTCGAAAACTGCCAACACTAGGCGATCGCCCATTATCAAGAACTATTTGCCCACTAAAGGTTTTTGCCTCACTGATTTTAACTTCCAAAAGACTCGTACCCGTCCTTGATCCTGCTGAGAGTTCAGCAGTCACGTTTTTAATCAAAGGATTAAGTTGCAAAAGTTGCAGGGCTTCTAATAGACGCTGGCGATTCAGAGGCGCTGATGTGGCGATTGCTAGTCGGCTACGGACATAATTCGGATTCAGCCGCCGAGTTCCAGTTACCTGGATATCTTCTAATTTACCTTCGAGCACCTGAATTTTGAGAACACCAGATTGGATTGTTTGAGGTGGAATATAGGCACCAGAAGTAATGTAACCATTTTTGACATATAGATCAGTGATTTTAGAACGTGCTTGATACACTTCAGTCAGTGAGATCGGTCGTTTGGTAAATTCAGCAGTGGCTTTGGCTAATTCTTGGGCACTGAAAACTGTGCTACCAACAACTTCAAAGCGTTCAACAACAATAGTTTGAGGAAAGTTGCCAGGAAGTGGTTCATCAGGTGTGGGAGTTGGGGCAGAGGGTGGAAATAGTTCTGCTGGTGGGGGGAGTGGCTGTGGCACTTCCGGTGAGGGAAGTGGTGAAGGTGTGGTGGGTGGTTGGATATCCTGTGGTGGTGGAATTTGTTGTGATAAGATGAAATTACTAGTTGGTAATTTTGTAGTATCAACAGTCTCAGCTTTCAGTGGACTTAAAGATGTACTGCCAAGTAATAGAAGCATACTCAGCGGTAAGCAGGACACTATAAGATTCTGAGGGTATTTATCAATCATCGCACCAGACTATTTTTTGTCAGTAACTATGGGATTATAAGGGAACTGCTTCAGATGTGAATCTTACTTCATCTTTTGTCGCTAAAGTTGATATCTTGAGGAAATCTCAATTTAAAGCGTTTTTCAAGTAATTGAACCACACCACGCCCTACTCCCTTATCTCCCTCATCCCCCTCATCTCAATTGTGGTCTAAATACCTGAAAACTGCTGTAAGGTTGTTTGGACTCGATAACTAGCTTTTTTGAGTCCAGTGATCCAAGCCACCCCTTTTTCTACCAGTGCGGCAAATTCTGTAAAATTATAAAAACCTCGATCAAAGATAATTAAAGTCTCTCAGCTCTAACTGGGGAATTAATTCCATCATTACCCGTTCAAACATTGATGCGGGAAATTCTAGAAACCTTTTAGATAGAGCTTGTTGCCAGACCTGAGTCACTTGACACCACAGCAGGTTTTCTCGGTTGAGTAATCGGCATAACTCACGTACTGACGGCACTTGTCGCCACAGTAATGTTAATACTGCCGCCATCATTAACGTAGACTTAAAATCCGCGATCGCAAGCCTAAGTGTTTGTAATAACTCAATTGGTTATATACCAGTGGTGTTAGTAGTTCCTCCATTGGCGCTGCGATCGCTTCGTTTTCTGGCGCTAGCATATTTTTGTTTCGCTTGTGGTCTGGATTTCCGACTCGTGGGTTTGCCATCACCCTAGTTCCTTGGACACACCTATTGACAACATTACCTTTTTCTTAAATTGTCACCAATATACGGAGTATGGGAACGAGGTTTAAATCAATCTTATTCATCTAAACGGTGTTGGATCGCCTGTTAATGATGCGATTGCTCTCCTTGAAAACTTCATCATTCCACCTCTGAACTCGAAAGTTGAACCTTTTAGCATGAACTGTCGAGTTAAAAAGGCGATCGCTTGACCTTTAATCCTCGAAGTTGCACCTTTTATCCTCGGACTTGCATCTTTAATCCTCGAAGTTGCACCTTTAATCCTCGAAGTTGCACCTTTAATCCTCATCATTCTACTTTTGAACTTAAAGCTTGCACCTTAGAACATAAATTGTCTAGTTAAAAGGGGGTAGGCATAGCCCGTCGGAGACATTGCTTTACCTCAAAGCGTCAACAATAGTCTAGTTTTACTCATCTAAACGGATTGCGATCGCATTCAGCAATGACTCAAACTCTGATTCGCTGTGAATATCAGGGGTAAGCGTGTTCATATCTTTTAGCAGGTTGGTGAGTTCTGCGATCGTGTTGCGAATCTCAGTGTATTGGTCAATTTCTTCACGAAATCCCTGCAAATTAGCTGCACCAACTTCTCTCATCCCTTCGTCCAATTCTTTAATTTCATCTTCCCAATGCTTAATATATTTAAGTCTTGCAACAGGTTTATAAATTTGGGCATCGGCTAACACAATCGGGAAAATTCGATGATAAAACTCTCCATTTTTAGCAATTTGCACTAGCTCAAACATACAATTGGAGGATTTTAAATACTTGTCACTAATAACTGCGATCGCACATTTGCCGCGTCCAATCCGTTCCATAAAAGCTTTAATTAGTCCTTTGTAGCCCAAATCGTGTTTATCGCGGATGATTTTGATTCCTTTTGCCTGTAAAGTCTCATCTAGTTTATTGACAAATTGCTCACTTTCTCCACCCCAAGCATAAGAGATGAAAATTTCCTTCTCGAATTCAATTGCAGATTGACTATTCACGATCTGTTTTTGTTCTTCTTCACTATCTCGTAAACGATGCGTCAATGATTCATCTCGCTTGCGCTCCAGTTCGCTTTGCAATTGTGCAACTTGGGGGTTGATTTCCTCAGCTACTTTTGCGGGTTGAAATATGACATCATCTATTAACCTGCGGACATCTACCATTTCATAGCTTTTCTCGCACTCCTTCTGGTAACGACCAGCGTTTAAGCGCTTGTAGAGTTCCTCTAGAGGATATGAATAAGGTGTTTGACTATCTTTGCAAGTCTCACAGTTACACGGAACTAGGGTTTGATATTGCAAACGTTCGTAAGAGTTATGGATTTTTTCGAGTTCATGGGTGATGACTGCCATCAATTCTTTTTTGCGATTTCCGCCTACACGGATTTTAATTTCCCGTTGATGATAGTTTTCAATGACTTCTGCACGAGTTTGGTCTTTGTTAAGAACAACACCGTTTTTCCAAACGAGTTTTTGCTGTTCAATCCAAGGATGCGTCTCGACAATAAAGCGGGTGAGGATGCCTTTGGGCATGAATGTATAACTGTAGCGCAGGATAAGGTTATTGCGATCGTCCCAGGTATAATCAGCTTTTTCAATGGAAAGCAATTGAGGCGCAATATAAATGTCACGACGACCCGGAATTTCATAGCAAAGCTTGAACCGCATCATTAATTGCAGGAGTTCATCTCGCATATCTGTATATTCGCCGTCTTGCCAAATATCTTTGAGGTTTTCCTTAGTAAAACAACCTAGCTTTTGCTTGACAGTTTGATTATCCAAAACTTTGTAAACGGCAGATGTTCCCCATTCTGGCTTGAGGATGACGTAATGTTTGAGTGTAGAATCATCTTGAAAATGAAGGCAAACACCGAGGTCATGTAAATAGCTACTCAAGCGCAGCATGTCTTTACGGTCAGTTAAATTATTGATTCGGCAAAGGTTACAGTATTCTTCAAAGCTGATGTAATTTCGGGAATCGTTCTCTAGAGCGGCTCTGACTCTTACCCAAAGTTTTGGTAGAGGTGTACCAACATGGTCAAGATTGCTGATATAAAGCTGAATAGCCTTTTTTATCTCTACCAAACCGCGATTATCAGCTAAATTGGTTGCCAGAATTTCCTTCAAGTTGTCAAATTCTCCTCGTAACTGCCCTCCATCGACTTCACACTGACGGCCTTGTTTTTCGTTTTTGATGATGATAACTGGACTTTTGTCGCTCAAGAGTTCGACAACTTTCAGCCACCAGTAAAAATCAGTGTTTTCTTTGCGAGTGTCGGCAACTAAGGTATAGAGAGAACGCTTGCTGAGGAAAAATTGATGGGTTTGGTGGTAGATTTCCTGACCGCCAAAATCCCAGATGTTGACGCGGAAATCTTTGCCATTGGGCTGTGTGAAGTGCCACTGGATGACTTCAATGCCTTCCGTTGATTCCTCATCTACCTGGAGTTTGTAGGTTTCATCGCTGATTTTCTTGGCTAAAGAGGTTTTACCGGCTCCCCCTTCGCCAACGATCAAGAATTTTGCTTCGTAGAAAGGTTCGGTTTCGGCTGGATCTTGCACCCGAAAATAGAAATCAAGAATTTCATTCACATCACCCGGATCTTCATATAACTTCTTCGACCCCAAAATCTCTGGTGGTATGGGGACTGGATTTCTACGAAGATCCAGCTTTTTCAGGTTTGATAGTTGCCTGATTTCCCTTGGCAAACTGCTCAGTTGATTACTGCGGAGGTCGAGGGTTTGTAGATTGGTGAGTTGGACAATCTCTGGTGGCAGACTGCTCAGTTGATTACTGCGGAGGTCGAGGGTTTGCAGGTTGGTAAGTTGT
Organism: Nostoc sp. ChiQUE01b; assembly: GCF_034531255.1. NCBI lineage: Bacteria > Bacillati > Cyanobacteriota > Cyanophyceae > Nostocales > Nostocaceae > Nostoc > Nostoc sp. ChiQUE01b. Next base: position 6,241 of record NZ_JAVRBM010000113.1, read on the forward strand.
CCAAATTCAGGTGGCAGACTGCTCAGTTGATTACTGCCGAGGTCGAGGGATTGGAGATTGGTGAGTTGGACAATTTCTGGTGGTAGACTACTCAGTTGATTACTGTAGAGGTCGAGGGTTTGCAGGTTGGTGAGTTGGACAATTTCTGGTGGCAGACTGCTCAGTTGATTACTGTAGAGGTCGAGGGTTTGCAGGTTGGTGAGTTGGCCAATTTCCGCTGGCAGACTGCT
>NZ_JAVRBM010000113.1:6570-22905 GCF_034531255.1 Nostoc sp. ChiQUE01b
CAGTTGATTACTGCCAAGGTCGAGGGTTTGTAGGTTGATGAGTTGGACAATTTCCACTGGCAGACTGCTCAGTTGATTACTGCCAAGGTCGAGGGTTTGTAGGTTGATGAGTTGGACAATTTCCGGTGGTAGACTGCTCAGTTGATTACTGCCGAGGTCAAGGAATTGTAGGTTGGTGAGTTGGACAATTTCCGGTGGCAGACTGCTCAGTTGATTACTGCCGAGATAGAGGGATTGCAGGTTGGTGAGTTGGACAATTTCCGGTGGCAGACTGCTCAGTTGATTACTGCCGAGGTAGAGGGATTGCAGGTTGGTGAGTTGGACAATTTCTGATGGTAGACTGCTCAGTTGATTACTGCCAAGGTCGAGGAATTGCAGGTTGGTGAGTTGGACAATTTCTGGTGGTAGACTGCTCAGTTGATTACTGCCAAGGTCAAGGAATTGCAGGTTGGTGAGTTGGACAATTTCTGGTGACAGCGTTGTTAAGCCGTTGCCAGAAAGGTCTAATTCTGTCACCTTGTCTTTGGCAGCTTGTTCAATAATTTCCAGCAGTTCTTCGTTAGTCATTTCGGGTTTTACAGAGGCGATGCCTGACGAGGAGTTCCTGCTTGGACGTGCAGCAGAGAAATTGAGCTAATTAATAATGTAGCCTGTATCAAGGATTGCATAGAGGCAATGTGCGTTAGCGTAGCTCGTACATCATCGCAGACTCCTACGCCCCTACGAAATCGTTCACCATTCAACCTCCAAACTCGAACCATATTACCGAAAAAAATTTAATATATGTCGCCAATAAATAGTTTTTTATTCAGTATAATTTTGTGAATTTTTGTGTGCTAAATCATAAATTAATAGTAAAATTTGTAACATCATATTTCATCTTAGAGTATAGTTTCAAACAACATCAGTTTTTAAAATGATGTTTATACTTAGAAGTAAGTAAATGAAAGCAGGTGCATAATGAAACTACAAGATTTCTTGGGAAAAGATGAGAAATGGGGATTTGAAGCGATCGCTGAGGATGAAGACTTGGCTCGTCAGATTCAGATATTGTTAATCGGCTTAGGTTTGCTGGAAGCTCCAGCAGATGGTAAATTTGGCCCTGTTTCTGTAATATCTCTCAAAAAATTTCAAGAATTAACAAAAACTGAAGAGAGTGGCTTTTTAGGAGCAGTCACAGCCAAGAAACTAATTGAAACCAAAATAGACGATCTTCCTAAACCCCCCTTAAAACTAGGCAATGACATCGCTAGTAAGATTGTAAAATATATGCTAGCCAAGGATTATCAGGTATTTACCAATCCCAAAGAATACAACATTGTTTATGTAGAGGGCATAGATGCAGACTGGACTCTCAACAGTGACACACCCAATCAATTTAATGATCGCCGGATTGTGATTGAAGTAGTAAATGGCGTTCCCAAAATCGTAGATCACTGGGAAGCGACTACAGAACCAGGGAGGTACTACACTTATAAACCGATGAATTCCAAAGGAGCAGCGAGGATTCAGTTTGGACAATACAAAGCTTGGGCTGTTGGTACTCACGGCACAGCCGAACCTCATGAAGCGTTAGTGCAAGTTGGTGATATAACTGTTTGTAGAGATTTCAACAAAGATTTTAAACGGACTGGCGACAAACTTGATACAGGTGATAATTTTTATGTGAATCAACACTACGGCTTTGATTTTCCCCAGAATGATATTCGCCTTGCTAGCGCGGGTTGTTTAGTGGGACGTACCCGTGAGGGACATAGAGAGTTTATGGCGATTGTTAAACAAGATCGTCGTTATGTCGCTAATCGCAAATATACTTTTTACACTACCGTGATTCCTGGGGATGATTTACTGTAAACGTTTCCAGGATAAGGTAATAGTTAATTGGTAGCATTTATTGTTGTGATGCAACGTTTAGTAAGGTAGCACAGTTCATTGGTGTAAACTTAAGCTCAAACGCTTGTCCTACATACGCTTTACCCCACCCCCAACCCCTCCCCTTGGTAAGGGAAGGGGCGGTTTTGGCTTTAGACAAAACCAGGGTGGGGTGATGCGGTGAGTAACCGTAAGTGAATAAACTCAATGTCTAACTTTGTTCTTGTGGTTGCCCTATTTGTGCCGTCAATTTCTCTTTATCCTGCCTGCGTTTTTTGGCGTAAAGTTGAATAGTGACTGCCATCAAAATAATCATGGCGAAAATAGCCCAGGCAGCGATATCTGTAGGTAGATTATTCTTAAACACAGCCAGCAACACGATCGCTACTAACATAACTGTAGGCGCTTCATTTAAAGCACGTAATTGCTGACTATTCCAACGACACTCATTTACTGCTAATTTCTTCATCAGCCGAGCGCAGTAATGATGATAGCCAATTAAAATCGCCACAAATAACAGTTTGATATGCAACCAACCCTCTTTTAAAACGTCCGGTTCAGTGGTTAATAAACCGATAGCCATTGCGATCGTCACATACATTCCTGGGTTAGTGATGATATAGTAAAGGCGCTTTTCCATAATTTGATACTGATTTTTCAGTATCGTTTGTGCTGGTTCCGGTTCAAGGTTAGCTTCAACGTGATAAATAAAAAGACGTACTAAGTAGAATAAACCAGCGAACCAAACTACAAATCCGACAATATGAAAGGCTTTAAACCATGAATAAGCCATGAATTTTAATCTCCTTTACTTGTGGTTGCGATACATTTTTAATGGTTATAAAAAGCAGTCAGAATTCATAATTTCCCAACCGTGAAAGGATGAAGTCTTAATAATCAAGAATATTTCAATTTAGCCACTTCATCTTCCATTTATAGCAAAAGCCTTGGTGATTAGGACATCAACAGATGATAAAACTTAGACACAAAAAGACTTTTCACCCAGTCCCCATTACCCCTTATCCCCAGAGGGGGCCCCACCATCCCCAGTTCCCAGTCCCTTGCTATAGTAGTGATTTGGAATCCTCGACTAATTGATTCTGAATTCTGACTCCTGAATTCTGACATTCATTTTTATAATATCGACTTTTGTCAAAGCTATATTGTCAATGAGCATCTTTACGACGCACAAAGGGTAAAAGGTCTTCTAAAATCGCCTCGTGGTAGTGTTCTTGAGGATAATGTCCGACGTTATTAAGTTTTATTAATTCGGTATTTGGTACGGAATTGGCGAAGTTTTCGGCAATGTCTACAGGTAGCCAGGGGTCAATCATACCCCATTGAATTAGAATTGGTTGTTGCCATTCTTTAAAGCCACTTTGTATTTCTGTCATGGCTGAATCAAGTTGTAGATTGCGAATACTTGCTAAAAGACTTCGACCAGATGAAGAAGCAGTTAAAAATGGTTTTCGATAAATATCTAAATCTTTATCTCCTATGCGATAACGGCTTCCACCTTCTAGCGTCCGATCGACTAATAAGGGGTCTTGGGTCATTACTTCACCTGCTAAGGGTAAACCCATTTGTTTAATTTTCCAGGGTAATTTAGCAGCAGTTGAAATTGGTGTATTTAAAATAACTAAATTGGCAATTTGTTCTGGATGACGCAAAGCATATTGTAGTCCTACAGAACCTAAAAAGCCTTGGACAACTAAAGAAAAATGTTCGAGTTCTATGGCTTTAATAAATCCTTCTAAAGCTGTGATAAAAGCATCGGGAGTGTAAGCAAAATCTCGTTTTTCTGGTTTGGCAGAAAAGCCGTAACCAATCCAATCAGGAGCGATCGCTCTTGTCCCCTGTTTCGCCAAAGCAGGTATAATATGACGCCAACTGTAACTTTGTGAAACTAAGCCATGTAGCAACAACACAGGTGCTAAGTCACTTCTGCCGATTGGTAAAGATTCTCGATAAAACCATTCCAGTGAATCTACATTGATTTTATGTTCTGTTATTGACACGTTATTTTCCTATATTGGGCATTTGTCATTTGTCATTTGTCATTGGTCATTTGTCATTGGTCATTTGTCATTTGTCAGGAATTATTATTCTCACCTGCTCCCCTGCCTCCCCTGCCTCCCCTGCCTCCCCTGCTCCCCCACTCCCTATTCCCCACTCCCCATTCCCTGAGAAATAATCATCTCACGAATCGCATAAGCTGTAGCGGGTGCTAGTAAAACGCCGTTGCGATAGTGTCCAGTAGCTAGGAGGACATTACTAAATCCTGGTAGCTTACCAATAACTGGGGCTGGGCGTCCTTCAGGACGGGGACGTAACCCCGACCAAGTGCGGAGAATAGTTGCTGTGGCTAATTCTGGACAAAATGCGATCGCTTGTTCTCTAATAGATTCCAGCAGTTCTTGATTTGGCGGTATCTCATCGCTATTGCTAGGAAATTCCACTGTTGCGCCTACCCAATAATCTCCATCACCCACAGGAACAATATGGACATCGTTACCCGTTATCGCTGGCTGGAAGTCGGGATTGCCTAATGGATGCCCCACACGCATTTGCAAGGCTTGCCCAAGTACGGGGCGGATATCAATTATCTGATTTAATTTTGCCGTTAGGGGTGTTGAACCTAATCCTGCTGCAATTACAAACCAATCAGCGGTTATTTTTCCTTCTGTAGTCTCAAGGCAATGGCAAAATTCAGGTGTTGAGGTTGGGGCATCCAAAACAGTCACACCAAATTTGAAAGTTACACCATTTTGCTGGGCAGCCTCAACTAAAGCCAAGGTGAGGGCAGTTGGATCGAGCTGGCGATCTTGTGGAGAATAGACAGCGCCAGTAACTTTTTCTTGTAGGCGCAGCCCGTCGTAGACATCGACTTGAGGACAAATATTCTGGAGTTTAGCCGTGTCCCAAATTTCTAAATTCCAGCCTTGAGAGTGGCGAATTTTTACTAGTTTTTCCCATGCTGACATCCCCTCTAGGGAAGAATCAGACAAAAGCATGAGAATTCCCTGACGATTAAAAGGAATTTTGCGACCTGTTAAAGCTTCTAGTTCAGGAATCAAAGTTTCATAGCGTTGGATGCTAGTTTGTCGCATCTGCCAAGCTTTACCCTTGATTTTTTGGCTGATTGCGCCCATCAAAACGCCAAGTGCAGCGCCCGTAGAAGCTTGTGCTGGTAGTTGCCGATCGCAAACTGTGATTTTCAACCCTTTTACTAGACTCAGTTCATAAGCGATCGCAGCCCCGACTACACCACAACCGATAATAACTACATGACTCATTGCTGTTTTGAGGCAAAAATGGGGAGATGTGGGAGATGAGGGAGCAGGGGGAGAAGTGAACAATTTTTACTCTCCCTCATCCTCCTCATCCTCCTCATCCTCCTTTGCTCATCTTACCTTGCGCTTAACTTGCCTCTGCTTCACTGCTGGTATTAGGAAGCAGTTGGAGAAATTCATCAATCTCTGCGAAAGCAGCTTGGGAGTTATTTAAGGCAACTAGAGGATTGCCAGCACTAGTAGCTTTATCAAGTTTAACTAGGTCGTTAAACAAATCTCGCGTTATTTGACGTGCTTTGGGTTGGTCTTTGGGTAGAAGGTTGGAAGTGACATAAGTCAGGTTCAGCCTTGCTTCTGTTATGGGCCCATGTATAAAGTTACGCACATTAATCCAATCACCTCTTTGAATCAGGGTTGTTAATTCTTGTGAGCGATCGCGCACAGCCTGAATTTCAGGAACATAAGCCTGAATTTTTTCAAGTTGTACTGCTGTGTAAGTCGGAGGTGCTACCGCAACACCAGGCCCACCACAACTAATCAGGAATGTGGCCAATAGTACTAGGAAAAATGAAAAAATCGAGCGTTGACGCACCATATATTAAACTTAATTGCTTTTGGTTTACCGATTAACAGTGTCATTTTAGATCGCTAGCGCAGTTAATCGTTCTTGTCAGCCAAGGATTTTCTAGAAAATCTTGATATTTTCTCCAAAGAGCAGAGTTTCATCTGCTTTTGAGTAATTTTTAAGTACAATTACTTAATAGGTGTTAGGCAGTCCCAATCAGAAGCGATTTTTGGCTTCTGTTAGTAACGAAGATTGTTAGGGAAGTATGATTTAGAATTGCTAAATCTCAAAGGTCTTGATAAGCTTAAACATCGTTAATATAAGCCTTCTGGCGGTTTTTCTGTCTTCACATTCCCGAAGATGCCGACACAATATAGGAGTGTTTTTTAGTGAACGCAGCTGAACAGGCAACGAACCTTGAACTCGCCAGCAACATTGCCACGGTGGTTAATTTGTTCAAATTTGAGTTTCCTGATGCCAAATCGGATCTCAAACCCTGGAAGAATGACCCGGAAACTAGGGAGTTAGTCGATCCAGATTCTATAGATATCGGCTTTCACTTTCCTGGTATTAGCAAATCTTGGCGAAGTCGCAGTATTTTAATTCAAATCCGATTTTATCAAGATCCGATCAATAATTCCCGCCGGGCGATCGGTGTAGAAGTAGCTGGATTCGATCATCGCGGTGAAGCGTGGCGACTTTCTACGGTAGAAAACTGGAGTGTTGTCGGCGCATCTTCGCCTTCTGGTGAAATCGAGGAGAAGCTCAAACAGATTTGCCGACAGATTTTAGAAGTTTTTAATAAACCAAGTGAATAAAATCAACTTGTGTCAGAGAAAGTAGTGAGGAATAATGAATAATACAGAGGAAAGCTTTGCGTAGGCATAGCCTAACCCAGGCATCGCTAGCCAGTATTCGTTAATTTCTTACAACCTACAGCTGATAAGAAGCCGTTAAAGCCACTGCCAAAGCATCCGCAGCATCATCCGGCTTAGGAATTTCATCTAAATCCAACTCCCGCGCCACCGCTTCTTGCACTTCTGACTTATCAGCATTGCCATAGCCTGTTAAAGCTTGTTTAATTTGAGCCGGAGTAAACTCTACATAAGGAAGACGACGCTGGCCCAACACTAAAATGACTATACCCCGCGCCTGTGCAACCAAGATAGTACTTGACATCCGATAGAAGAATAGCTTCTCGATCGCTACTAAATCTGGTTGAAATTCTTCTATCAGAGTGTGTAAATCATCAAACAAGGTACATAGGCGCTGTCCCATTTCTACATCTGCTGACGTTTTAATTACTCCAAAATCCAGCATATTTACTGTAGTCTCTTGCACCTTTTTGAGATTTTGTGTCCAGCTAATTGCCCCAAATCCTAAAATTGCCAGTCCTGGATCTAATCCTAAAATTCGTTTTTCCATTAAATTCACTTTTATCAAGCCAGGATATTGTTTAACTAGAAATACTGGCAATCTTCACGACTTGCTCTTAGTCTAATAGGATTGATAAATATAATAGTTTCACGCCTGGTGTTTTAAACCAAGCGGTGTAAATTTTCTGTTAATTATTGTTTGTAGCACTGCTCCAAATCAGGTATGTCAATTGGTTTTCTCAAACAAGCCCTCAACGCCCTGCAAAAGCAGTCGCGCTCTCGTACTTCTTATCGGGTTAACCAGTGGTTCAAATGGTTATCCCCTGGACTATCGGTAAAACGTTGGTTGTTGATTAGTGTTGGGGGTGTACTGCTGGCAAGTTTGGGGTTAGCCATTTGGATTAAGCTGACCCCAATTTTTTGGATGATTGAGTTGGTTAGAGGTTTCTTGGGAGTCATCACCAACCTCTTACCGAACTATATCAGTGGGCCTTTGGTGATACTTGGCGGCTTGCTGTTAGTGCTTTGGGGGCAAACTCGCACCGTAGGCTCAATTACTAAGGTACTAAGAGCAGAAGGCGGAGAGGAACTCATTGATGTCTTGCTGGCCCATCGTCGATTATACCGAGGTCCAAAAATAGTGGTAATTGGCGGTGGTACAGGACTTTCTACGTTGTTGAGGGGACTGAAAACCTACAGCGCTAATATTACTGCGATTGTCACTGTCGCCGATGATGGTGGATCTTCTGGGCGTTTACGTCAAGAATTTGGAGTGCTACCACCAGGGGATATTCGCAATTGTTTGGCTGCACTAGCAGATGAAGAAAAGTTATTGACAGAATTGTTTCAATACCGTTTTCGGGCTGGAGATGGGTTAACGGGTCACAGTTTTGGCAATTTGTTTTTAACGGCAATGAGTGATATTACTGGAGATTTAGAACAAGCAGTTGCAGCCAGTTCTAAAGTTCTAGCGGTGCGAGGACAAGTACTACCAGCAACTCTCAGTGATGTTCGCCTCTGGGCAGAATTAGCCGATGGTCGTCGGATTGAGGGGGAGTCTAGTATTCCCAAAGCTGGCGGTAAAATTGTCAAAATTGGCTGCATTCCGGCTAATCCTCCGGCGGTGCCAGCAGCTATTAAGGCAATTAAAGAAGCCGATTACATCATTATTGGCCCAGGTAGCCTTTATACAAGCCTAATTCCTAATTTATTAGTACCAGAAATTGCCGATGCGATCGCTCAAACAGATGCCCCCCGTATTTATATCTGCAATATAATGACTCAACCAGGAGAAACTGAAGGCTACACTGTTGCTGATCATATCAGAGCAATTGATGCTGCTTGTGGACAAAGACGGCTATTTGATGCTGTATTAATACACAAAAAATCGCCCTCAGAGCAATCACTTATCCGCTACGCCCAACAAAACTCCCATCCCGTTTTCCTCGATAGAGAAGCCGTAACTCAACTAGGGCGACGGATTGTTCCAGCTAATGTTTTGTATGAAGATGAAACAGGTTTTGTACGTCACAATCCCCAGAAACTAGCACAAGTGTTATTGCGGTGGTACGGTAGAGGTCAGTCCCTTCGGGGAATTCAAAATTCAAAATTCAAAATTCAAAATTAAGGAAGATGAAAATTTATCATTTGTCATTTGTTTAGACTAGTTCCCGGTGCGAAACTAAATTTTCAAAAAATGAGGATACGGATTTAAGATGTTTCTAGGAACTAAAACCAAGGTTTTTAGGCTTTATAGAATGAGCCTTCTGAGTTTCGCACCACGAACTAGACTAATCAGTAATGCCCAATACCTCAATCATGAAAATTTTTCTTGCAGATACAGAAGCGACGCTGCGCTTAGGTATTACTCTTGGCGAATCCCTGACACCTGGTAGTGTAATTTTACTAGAAGGTGATTTAGGCGCTGGTAAAACTACTTTAGTTCAAGGCATTGGTAAAGGTTTAGGAATTGCTGAACCCATTGTCAGTCCCACTTTCACGCTGATTAATGAGTACACGGAAGGGCGCTTTCCCCTTTACCATCTAGATTTATATCGCTTAGAACCGCAAGAAGTTGCAACCCTAAATTTAGAAAGTTATTGGGAAGGTGTTGAAGTCATACCAGGAATTGTGGCAGTTGAATGGGCGGAACGATTACCCTACAAGCCAGATAGTTATCTAAGCGTGAGTTTGACTTATGGACATGAAGGCACTCGTCAAGTCGAGATCACACCATTCAATTATGCCATTAGCAAAGTCAACCCCTGCGGGGAATTCAAAATTCAAAATTCACGCATTGAAGCACGACCAGGATAAATCCGGGGGCTTGAATTAATGTTGCTTTGCATTTTTTCTTTTCTATAAATAAATTCACTTGCTCTGTATCCTTTTTTTCTTTGGTCATTGCCGCGATTTAAGCTCATCTCCCGACTAAAATACGAGGGATTTCACTTTTTTGACCGCAATACTCAAAAATTACTATAAATAATCGAGAGAGAACTTTACACTCGTCCTATCTGCCACTACCACGTTCGCCACTGTCAGTTACTAACATTGTTATCTCAACCCAAACAAAAATATTTAATCAGCTTTTCTTCAATAGAAAACTGGTGGTAAGCAAAGCTAACACCTGTCCCTATAAATTTAGGAAAGTTCGCAACACACTGGCTTTCTTTAAATGGGAGACTATTTTTTCCTTCACTCCCTTGAATCCAGGCGGGTTTATATTATCCGAATAGTATTGAACTTAAAATGGTTCTTAACTAAACAGGATATAGGCATCTACTAGTTTTATTGCTGTAATAAGCAGTTAAAAACTGATTTAGATGGTTGGTATACGAATCAAGCAAGTGTAAATAAACTGTTGTTGGGTTCAATGAGAGTTTTGAGAGAACTGAATCAGCTTCGATTGAACCCGATAGTTCCCTACTGTGGTTCAAAAAAGGAATCTAGATTATTTAGCAGCGAATGCTAGTAGAAAAAGTTAAGTAATCATCAGTTTCTGTATAATTTTAACTTTCCTTACACTTAGTATTCCCAAGTTAAGTCATAATCTATACAAAAAAATAAAGTATTTTATAAATTTACAAAATTAGTTTTAATAATTTTCATTAGCAATAAATTCTTATATTTACATCTGTAATTAGCACCAATCTTAAGAAAATATTCACTAAAATATCTCGTATTTATACATATTTTATCTACAAATACAAGATGTATTAAGTAAGTTGGCATGAAAAAACCAAACCATGTAAAGATACAGGGTTTGGCCTGTGGAGTGAACTCTTTTAGGACTTACGCACGAGTTACGGAATAATGAACCGCAGAGGCGCAGAGGACACGGAGAAATCAGAGTTTGAAAGATATTTTGCGTAAGTCCTATCTTTGTTACACCTCTTACTTCATTAGACCTCTTGCAAAAGTCCCCTAAACCCCATCCCCAGCCCCTAAGAGCAGGCTCTTAGGGGAGACTTTGACGTAAGTCAAAGGCGGGGTGGTGTTCTTATTTTGGATTTATGCAAGAAGTCTATAGTTAAGCAAAAATGCTTAATCAACGATTAAAGGTTGTAGATAAAGTCTTTTGTCGAACAAGTGCAGACTCTTAGCTAGTCGAAGTTATTTTCGTTACAAATCTTCATTAAAATTCTATTCCGATATATCGCGATATATTCCGATATATCGTATATTAGAGAAAGTTGATTTGAGATTCACTTATGTTTAGACATTTTCGGTCACGTTTTGGCGCACCTGCATGGGCAGGAGTTAGCGAAGAGGATTCATTACTTGTCAGGTCTTGGTTTCAACATGGCAAGCATCATGGTAGACATCATGACAAACGCTTTGATAATGAAATATTTGGTCGTGGTTGGGGAGATGAATACCGGACTCGTCGGGGTGACATCAAGTTCATTCTGCTGGAATTGTTATCTGAGAATCCTAGTCATGGTTACGACCTGATTAAAGAGATGGAAACTCGCTATGGTGGTTTCCGTCGCCTCAGTCCTGGCTCAGTGTATCCAACACTCCAATTATTGGAAGAAGGTGGTTATCTCAAGAGCTCACAGGAAGGGGGTAAGCGGATTTATACGATTACGGATGAGGGTAAACAATTATTGGCAGAACGTGCCCAACAAGAACCTTCAGACACTCCTTGGGATACCTTCAAAAGTTTTGTTACAGGTAAGCCCCAAGAGTTTATTGAGTTGCGGAATGCCGCTACAGAGTTAGCTGCTGCGGTGGTGCAGGTTGCTCGTAGTGGCAATATCGAGAGAATAAATCGGGTGCGTGAGCTTTTAGAGCAAGTTAAACGGGAAATTTACGCGATTCTGGCTGAAAAATAAGTACAGGCTCGTAGTAAAGACTTTAGTCTTTATTTTCTAAACACTAAACTGCTTACCCAACGGGAAAGTTAGTCGCTCACGGGGGAAACCCTTTACGAAGCGTCTCGTAGAGCAGAACGCGCTAACTCACTACAAACCCTCTAAGTACTTTCTTACGCATTAGCGTTCGCTGTCCAGCATCTGCATCTGATGTTCATCGTAACGAGTGCCTGCGATCGCAGATGCAGGAATTGCTGCTTCAATGCGGGTTAAGTCATCTGGGGATAAGTTCACATCCAAAGCCGCTAACGATTCGGAAAGTTGGGTGTGCTTGCGTGCCCCATGACTGGCACAATGTTTCTGCCTTTGGCAAGTACCCAGGCAATAGCCAACTGCGAAGGAATAACTCCTTTCTCGGTGGCAATTTGCTTTAGTTCTTCGATTAGGCGTTGGTTCTGGGCAAGGTTTTCTTTGCTGAAGCGTGGTAAATAGGCACGAAAATCGCCCTGCGTGGCTGGAGTGGAGCCACTCAACAGTCCTCGTGAAAGCACGCCATAGGCAGTTACGCCAATACCAAGTTCTTCCAGTACAGGAAAAATCTCGCTCTCAGGACTACGGCTAATCAGGGAGTACTCGATTTGTAGGTCACTGATGGGGTGGATAGCGTGGGCGCGGCGGATGGTGTCCGCTCCCACCTCCGATAACCCGATATATCGGACATAGCCAGCCTTGACTAGCTCAGCGATCGCACCGATGGTATCTTCAATGGGAACTTGCGGGTCTAATCGAGCCGGGCGGTAGATGTAATTGCGAATTGCGAATTGCGAATTGCGAATTGGTTTAATATGGACTGGCTGTGTGGCGGACAACGATCTCATTCAGATCAACGTCATCCGGTTGCTCGATTGCAAAGGCGATCGCTCTGGCGATTGCCTCAGCTGGAAGTGCAATCTTGCGGAATTCCTGCATTCCTTTGCCAGCTTCTGCGTCAGTAATGCTATCGGCCAGTTCTGACTCCGTTACACCCGGCGAAATAACCGTAACGCGAATGTCGGTATTTTCCTGACGCAACCCCTCCGAAATTGCCAGCACGGCGAACTTGGTAGCTGAGTAAACAGCGGAGGTTGGCCACACCGCGTGTCCACCGATGGAGGACAAGTTGACGAACTGGCCAAATCCCTGGCGTTTCATCAGCGGTAGCCCAGCGGCGATGCCATTGAGTACGCCACGGATGTTCACGTCAATCATCCAGTCCCATTCATCAACCTTTAGCGCTTCTAGTTTCGAGAGCGGCATAATACCTGCATTGTTGACGATGACATCAATGCGGCCAAATTTGCTCTGAGCAAATTCTACAAAGGCTTGGAAATCGGCGCGCTCAGTAACATTGAGGGTCTGATATTCTGCCGAGCCTCCGTCAGAGCGGATTGTAGCCACGAGGGTTTCTAGCCGCTGCGTGCGTCGTGCGCCCAGGATGACATGGATGCCCTTACGAGCGAGTAGACGTGCTGTCGCCTCACCGATACCGCTGCTTGCGCCTGTAATCAGTACGACTTTCTGTGCTTTGCCAGTGTTTTCGTTGGTGGTCATAAAACCGTATCTCCAAGTTGTTGTACTCTCTAGCACACTCTTAATTTAAGAGAGTCAAAGCCTGCGGCGATAATCTGAACCTGCGGAATTCTTGCCTAATCCTGCATTTTTCTTCATTGTTTATTATAAAAAGATAGGCTGACCTAAGCGGCTGAATAAATTTCGGCTGCCCTGAGTGTTAGTCTCATAAAGGATTTCAAACGATATTATGGAACAGACTGTTAGAAAGCAGCAGTCCGAGCTAGCCACTCTGATTGCACAGAACAGTAATGGAGATGGTGTCCATCCCACAGCGATCGAGCGGTTGTTCTTGTTTTGCTCCTCACAACCAACTGCGCCTCTTCATGCCCTGCATGAGCCTTCCCTGTGCATTGTCGCTCAGGGCAAGAAACAGGTAATGTTGGCAGACAATCTGTATGTTTATGGTCAAGACCAATATTTGGTGGTATCCATCGATCTACCTGTCGTCGGGCAAGTGATTGAGGCGACGCCAAGCGTTCCGTATCTGTGCCTTCGGGTCGATTTAGATCCGGGAGAACTCAGCACACTGATGAGCAAAACTAGACGCTCCCGCTAACCAACCACTAAAACCGGGCTTGTCTATTAATCCTGTTAGCCCCCAACTGCTTGATGCAGCAATAAGACTTGTACGGTTGTTGGAAACACCTCAAGATATTCCCATCCTCGCACCTTTGATTGTTCGAGAAATTCTCTACCGTTTGTTATCAGGCGAACACAGTGCTAGATTGCGACAGATTGCTTTAGTCGATAAACAACTTCAAGCAATTAGCAAAGCGATCAACTGGCTTAAATGGAACTACGAAAAACCATTTCGGATCGATACGATCGCTCGTGAAGCGTGCATGAGTCCCTCGTCCCTGCATCATCACTTCAAGTCAGTCACCACCATGAGTCCTTTGCAATATCAAAAACAGCTTAGGCTTCAACAAGCCCGTCGCCTGATGCTGGGGCAAGGTATGGATGCAGCAACAGCTAGTCATTACGTAGGTTATGAAAGCCCCTCACAGTTCAGCCGTGAATACAGTCGGTTGTTTGGCGCACCACCGTTGCGTGATATGGCTCGGTTAAAAAGTGGAGTTTAGGGGCATGGGGCATGAGGCATGGGGCATGGGGCATGGGGACAAGGAGATAAACAAAACTCCTAACTCTTAACTCTTAACTCAGCACTCAGCACTCAGCACTCAGCACTCAGCACTCCTCCTAACGCCCAATGTCCTCAAAAATTAGAAGCAATCGCACTTAAATCTGGCTCGATGAGTGAGTTTAGCAATGTCCACAACTGCAAATCAGTAAAGTCTGGAATTGCCATAAATGCACCCACTGACAGCAAAATTTGCGGATCGTGGGTGGAGGCGATGCCAATGGTGCGGATATCTGCGCCCACTGCTGAACGAATACCAGAGGGAGAGTCTTCTAAAGCGATCGCTTCTTCTGCTGTAATCCCCAATTTATTCAGGGCAACTTGGTAGGGCACAGGATCGGGTTTACCTGCAATACAATCATCCGCTAAAACAACTGTATGGAAAGCTTCTTTTATCCCCAAAACCTCTAGCATAAATTCTGCATTTAATCTAGGGGCATTAGTTACTAATGCACGTTTTAATTGATGTGTTTCTGTCCATGCTAGTAGTTCAGAAAATCCACTTAGCGGTTTGAGATGTGGGGCGAGTTTGCGGAAAAGGGCCTCTTTTTCGTCTGCAAATTTTTGCCCTTCTACTGCTGATAATTGTGGCAGAATGTCTTTAACAATTTCTGGATTTAGCCTTCCGCTAATTCGGGATTTATAAAATGTTTCGTCTATTTCAATGCTGTAATTTAACAACATTTCCTGCCAAGCTCGGTAGTGTATAGGGTCAGTGTTGACAATAGTGCCGTCTAGGTCAAAGAGAATTGCAGCCAGCATGATTTTTGGGTAAAATGTAAATAATTGTTAACTTAATTTAAATAGTTTACATTGTTTTTTTGCCCTTATTAGGAATTATGCGGTGAAAACCTGAAACCTTGATCCCCCCTAACCCCCCTTAAAAAGGGGGGAACTAAAAGCCCCCTTTTTAAGGGGGTTGGGGGATCTCTTGGCCTTAGTGATTGTTCCTTCGTCAATACAGGGCAAAAAGTCGCGCTAAATCCTAAAATCTATACTGGATAAGGCATATAAGGGCAAACTGCCGTACAATTGATAACCTTCTTCGTAAGCAAATGGTAGCCGCTACAAACTTTTTTCGCGTTGATGACTTACTAGTGCAGATTTACAACTCTGAAGTCCAAATGGCCGAGGATGTTGCCGAAATCGTGCAAAAGTATTTACAGCAAATTCTCAAGCAACAAAATACAGCTGTTGTATTGTTAGCCACAGGTAACTCCCAACTCAAATTTCTTGAAGCTTTGATTGCATTGGGTGGTGTAGATTGGTCGCGGATTATCCTGTTCCATCTAGATGAATATTTGGGAATTACTGCTGACCATTCTGCTAGTTTTCGGCGTTATATGCGAGAACGTGTAGAGAAATGGGTTAATCCTCAGAAATTTCACTATATAGAAGGTGATACATTACAACCAGTAGCAGAGTGCGATCGCTACACTAAATTATTACAAGCACAACCGATTGACTTATGCTGTCTTGGTGTTGGCGAAAATGGACATTTAGCTTTTAACGATCCAGCTGTAGCAAATTTTCAAGATCCTTATAGCGTGAAACTGGTGAAACTGGATACTGTGAACCGTCAGCAACAAGTAAGTACAGGTCACTTTCCGAATTTAGAAAATGTCCCACAGTATGCTTTTACTGTCACCATTCCCACAATTTGTTCAGCTAAAAAAATTATCTGTCTTGCTCCAGAAAAACGTAAAGCGAATGTGGTAAAAGAGATGGTGCAAGGTTCTATCAGTACAAACTGTCCGGCTGCTATTCTCCGTCAACAACCTCAAGCGACGTTGTTTTTAGATGTTAATTCTGCTAGGTTACTAGAACCAACTTAAACTTATTCACACCTCAATCTTCCAAGCTAATTACAAGCTAGTTATTTGAGCGATCGCTGTAATTCCCAGTATACAGTAAGACTAAATCATTAGGCATCGTCTGTATCCAAATTCGCAAATTTTGATACACTTTGTTCTAAAAAATTGATGTTTATAGAAGTCATAAATATCTTAAAGTAGTGAAATAAAAATTTCTCAATACGCCAGTCACCAAAATTTAGCTTTATATTAAGCGACTGGCGAATCTAGCAAGCTTTAAGAGAAGAGTATTAAACCAATTCGCAATTCGCAATTCGCAATTCGCAATTCGCAATTCGCAATTC
>NZ_JAVRBM010000114.1:0-22311 GCF_034531255.1 Nostoc sp. ChiQUE01b
CGTTTATTGAATTCGGGCAGACGTTTATTGAATTCGGGGTGTCGTTTATTGAATTTGGGCAGCCGTTTATTGAATTCGGGGTGTCGTTTATTGAATTTGGGCAGCCGTTTATTGAATTCGGGCAGCCGCTAATGGCGAGACGCCCATCCCACAAGAGTAAAGACAACTTTGGTACAAAGTTCAGGTGAATGGTCAAGTTGGTTGGCTCTACTCAGACCTTCTCAAGTAATGAGGCGATCGCAAGCAACAATAAAGATAGCGATCGCTTGCCATAAAACCTAAAATACTAGTAATGCTACACTTTTCTAGCATTTAGGAGCAAAGGCTGTGGCTTCCATCACAATCGATATTTCCGATGAACAATTGCAGAAGCTGCAAGCTTGGCGTAGCCTCTCGTAGAGAAGTTGCAATCTGCTGTATCTTGAATTTCTCAACGAAGTATTGATAACGAAATTGCTAGAATTGGACAGCACAAAAATTGTCTGTCCATTACTCTTAACGTTTTAAATACTTATTTAAATACTTAATATTAGTTAATCTTAGGAATAGTTGCCAACAAAAAGTTTTAATAGAAGTTCCCAAACGATAGCATTTGCGGATTGCATCTAAGGCAAAGTATGGTACGCGCAGTTGAAGTGGGTAAAACACGGGCAGATATAACCAGTAGTAAGCCTTTTTTAGGTTATTCCACTTTGAGCAAGCTTCTTGATCCAGGAAATCTGATATATCTACAACTAATCCTCTGCCTTGGTACATCATGACATTACGGCCGTGGACATCATGAGGGTGGAGTCCACAACTTCGTGCATAGTCAAGAGCTTCATCAATGTCCTTTATTACTTGCTTGGGAATTAGTAAACCAAAGTGCATACAATCGTAGAGGGTTGTTCCATAAAGCCGTTTCAAGACTAAAAACCCATCCTTGGCGTACAAACACTCAGAAAAGGCTGAATGATAACCTAGACGATGGTAAACTTCTACTTCCTCTTCAAAACCTGTCCGTCCTGGGGCATAAATCTTAACTACATAGTTAAGGTAATCGGGGTGATAAACTACTGCGGCGTAATTTCCTTTACCAAGCAGCTGCCAAGGTTGTGGAAGATAGCTGACCTTAATTGGATTACAGGGATTGACACTTTCAATCTGTAATCTAGGCAATAGTTCCTGATAAATGCTTTTGATTAATTGTTTTAGGGGCAATTTGTCCATATCAATTCCTTAGCCAATTTACAAAGCTTGGGAATAAGGTTGACTTGAGTGAATACGACCTAAATGAAACCGTTGCTACTTACTTTTAACACTAGAGATGGCAATTTTTATCCACAACTCATTGCGATATTGATTCTTCTACCAACAATTCTGATGCTGCTTCACCCTCACCCACGTTATCAGAATTAACAGATTTAGAAAAACTATCTGCTACATCTTTGATAAAACCAGCTACAGGTACCGCAACTAGTAAACCCAAGACTCCGCCAACATTGGTTCCTACAAGCAAAGCAATTAATACCCATATTGGTCTAATACCAGTAAATTTACCTAATAAACGTGGTGCGATCGCCTGATCGATTAACTGATCGATAACAACAGCTACCGCAAAAACCTTAGCTGCTAGCCAAAAGTCATGTGACGCTATTATTAAAGTTATTAAAACCAGACTGACGACATCACCAAAGGGAATTAAGCTCAAAAGCCCAACTCCCAAACCAAAGAGTAAACCAAACTGGACTTGGAAACCTAAAAACAATAATGTTATTGAAACACCCATCAGCAAAGCCAAAGTTCCCTGACCAATTAAGTAATTTTGGAAGTTTTGCTGAATAGACTGGCTTACCTGCTGGGCAAGATTTCCAGGTAACTTCTTAAATATCGCTTCCCAAATTCTTGGCCCATCTAACAACAAGTAAAAAGTTAGCACTACTGTAATTAATGCCTCAGAAATACTATCAATTGTATCTATGATAATACTTAAAAGTTTATCTGAAAGAAACTCTAATTCATTAGGTAATTGGTCAGTAATTTGTGCTAATATCTGACTTAGATTCACATTTAATTTATGTTTAAAAAACCAATCATTGACAATTTGAAGTTTTTGTTCGCTAGAATCAATCCATTGGGGAAAGACTTTAACCATTTCATTAAATTGCTCTAAAACAATGGGCACTAAAGTGATACCCAAAGCCACAACAATTACCAATGCTAAGATAAAAACTAATGCTACTGCATAGCCGCGTTTAACTTTCCGTTGTTGGAGAATCGAAACAGGATAGTTTAAAATGAATGCAAGCAAGGTAGCCAAAACAAAAATTGTTACGATAGGTTGAAAGTTTTTAACCAGCAAAGATGCTAGCCAAACATTAAGAAATACTAGCGGAAATAACAGTGTAAAAATTAACCATCTAAGTAATTGATTCAGTGAAAAATTCATAATCCATTTTAAAGCTAAAATTATTCTATTTACTAGATTTAACCGAATAATCAAATTTGCTCAACAAGAAGTAGACAATAAAAATTTTCCCCCAGAACAAACACGATTCATCGCGTCTTTCCCAATTTTCTATTCCCTACTCCCCATTATTCTAATTACTAACTTTCAGCGAAAGCTAAAAATTGCTCCTCATTTATTCGTCCTGCTTGATAGAGAGTATTAGTAATTTCCGAAATAGTTAAAACCGCATGACTGCGATAACCATTTTGCTGTAACCTATCTTTCACCCCCTGTTCATGATCGATAAATACCACAATATCATTAACCTTTAATCCAGCTGATTCCAATTTTCCTGCCCCTTCCATAACACTTTTGCCGCTAATGAGAATATCGTCAACCACTACAACTGTCTCACCAGTATGAAAGTTACCCTCAATTACTCTCCGAGTTCCGTGTGCTTTCACCTCTTTACGCGGGAAAATCATCGGACAATGAAGGCGCAAAGCTAAACCAGTCGCAGTAGGTAATGAACCATAGGGAATACCTGCTAATCTATCAAAATTCAGGTTCTTCAAAATATCTTCATAAGCTGTGAGAACTTGATTAAAAACTTGGGGATTGGAAATAATTTTGCGTAAGTCGATGTAATAAGGAAATATAGCTCCTGATGCTTGGACAAAACTGCCAAACATAATGCAGTCAAGATCATAAAGTTGTAAAATCAAATCTTGGTGGGGGTGCTGATTTAGAAAACAAACATCAGGAAACCACACAGAACAAGTAGAATTTTCGTGAATAATCTCAGTTTTGATTTGATTAATTTCTGCACGTAGAGACTGGACTTCCTCTGATAATTGTGTATTTCCCAACATATCTTG
Organism: Nostoc sp. ChiQUE01b; assembly: GCF_034531255.1. Classification (NCBI taxonomy): domain Bacteria; kingdom Bacillati; phylum Cyanobacteriota; class Cyanophyceae; order Nostocales; family Nostocaceae; genus Nostoc; species Nostoc sp. ChiQUE01b. The sequence continues at coordinate 3,307 of NZ_JAVRBM010000114.1, forward strand.
AGGAACAGGAATCAGTAAACCATCACCATTACTATTCAAGCCAGCTTCTAAAATTTGCTTCAAGTTTTGACCCTCCGCCCAGATACTACGCGCTATAATAATTCGTTCAGGTGCAACTGCTCGAATAAGTGCTAAAATTTCAGGATTTGTAGTTCCCACTTCCAAACCCAATTGTTCTTGAGTTCCCCAGGTTTTTGATTCTTTTACCACTTGTAAATAAACGGGTGATTCGTTTGTAGGATATTGCTGTAAAGCTTCTGCACCTGGATTAGAAGTACAGCATAAAATAAACACAGCTTTATCAGGATAGACCAAAAAAGGTGCTACATGATCTTGTCCTGTGTAAGGACTGAGAGTAATTGCATCCACTTGCCATTGTGTAAACACAGTTCGGGCAAAAATGGTACTAGTATTTAAGTCACTGTGTTTAGCATCTAAAATCACTGGAATATGGGCTGGAATAGCTGCTAAAGTTTTGTACAGCAATTCTAAACCAGGAATACCTAATGCTTCGTAGAAGCCAAGTGTCGGTTTATAAGCGCAAACGAAATCAGAAGTTTCAGCAATAATAAATTGCAACCACTTCCACAAACCAGTGATGAGTTCTTCCGATTCATAACGCACAGGCATCATCTCTGGATTTGGATCAAGTCCGACAAATAGTAAGCTTTGATTTTGCAAAATATTCCGATTCAATTTATCAAAAAAGTTCATTTTTTTTTAAAGAGTTATTGGTCATTAGTCATTAGTCATTGGTCATTTTTCCTCTCGTTTATTTATCTCCTTAACCATAGTTTGTTTACTAAAACATTGATTCTGTTAGTTGAGTACCTCCAGCTTTTTTCCCTAATTGATAGTGAATTACTACAAATAAAATAACCATCGGGACTGAGGCAAAGTGAACAATTCGCAATGTTTGCCAATCGCCAAAGAAATCCACAATCCAGGGAAATTGAGCAGGTTTATACATTCCTATTCCTGTAAATAATGCCAGCAGCAAAATAGGAATAATTGCTGTATAAGCAATCCGATGCCAAGCATAAATTAGGCGTTGGAAATTTTGAGTTTTTTGTAATGCTTTGAAGTCATTAGCACTTACAAAGCGATGTCGCCAGCGTCGGGTAATTAAAATGTAAATTCCATACCACAACAGATTCAGCGAAAATAGCCACATTGCTGCAAAATGCCAGTGTCTACCTCCTGCCAGCCAACCTCCTAAAGTAAATATCGGAGGAATGTGCAAACCTGCGCGTCCACCAAAAACAGGGTTAGCGTTGTAAATTTGTAGTCCACTGGTGAGCATGATAAATAGACTAATGATGTTACAAGAGTGGAAAATTTTGGCTCCTATTGCTTGAGTGGGTCGCTTTCGAGTTGGAGAGGGAACGTTGGAAGTCATAAATTTTGACTGATAAAATTTGTTGTTTATCTGTCTTGGGTAAATAGCCCAGCAAGTTTGGAGGTGGGCATTGCTTATCTTTATTTTCTCATCATTAGATTCAGTATGTATTGGTGATAAACGCGGTTTACTTTTGAGACATCCTTTAAGATTAAAACATCAACAGATATCAAACATCATTTAAGAAGAAGAATAAGATGACTAACACAGCTAATCTCACAGGTGTGAGAAATCTGGGTGTTGCGATCGCACTAAGGGGATGGCATTGGTGCAAAGAACGATCAATAAGCTATCTGCTGATTTATAGCCATAATGCAAAATTATTATTTATCAATGGAGGCAGGAGTTAGGGGGCAGGAGGCTCAGTTGGGAAACTGACCCCTAACTCCTGCTGTTACCGTCCCTTGCGCGTCTCGTAGAGAAGGGAACTTGCGGTTAAGACCCCCACTGAACCAAAGTTTCAGTGGCCTCAAATCAGGAGGGGTCAGAATCCTATAAGTGATTTGTCCTCCTGCCTTCTGCCTCCTGCCTTCTGCCTTCTGCCTTCTTCAAACCATATATTGTTGTTTTTGGACATTTTTTTTCAAATAGTGACGGAGCAAAATGGGAGTTAGAGCGATCGCTAATTTTACTGCTTATGAAGGAAACATGGATTTCTGAGCGCCGGATGATTCAATTGCCTGGATTAACTATTGATCGCCATATCTCAGCACCGAACGAGCTTGAATTCCCTGGATGCAACCATCATCTGCTTTGTATCTTGTTAAGCGACCATAATCAACAAAAAATCACTAGCATCGGCGAACAAAAATCGGAAAAGTCTCAAGCTAAAGGAGATTTCTGGATTTGTCCTGCGAAGATGTCGGGGGTTTGGGCATGGGAGAGTACTGATGAATCGTTGACGTTTTTAATTGATCCACTGTTTTTATCTCGAATGGCAGAAGAAGTTGGGGGGTTGAATGAAAACAAAGTTGAATTGCTCAGTACGGTAAATGCCCACGATTCACAGATTGAAGCGATTGCTCGTTTGTTTCAAGCAGAATTTGACACGGGTGGAATCGGTGGCCATCTTTATGCCGAATCACTGATACAGGTGTTGCTCGTTCACTTGCTGCGACAATACTGTGCATTTTCACCAAAAATGCAGCCTGATGTGGGAGGTATGCCTAATAATAGACTTCAGCCAGTGTTGGACTACATCTACAGCTATTTGGATCGACCACTGCATCTAGCTGAACTCGCAGAAATTTCAGGCATGAGTCAATATTATTTTTGCCGATTATTTAAACAGTCAATGGGTGTAGCGCCCTATCAATATGTGCTTGGGCAACGAATGGAAAAAGCTAAAGAACTATTGCAACAAAGAAAATATGCGATCGCAGAAATTGCTCTGCTTGTTGGTTGTACAGATCAAAGTCGTTTTACAAGACATTTTAAAAAATATGTCGGAGTCACACCCAGGATGTTTTTAAAGAAAAAGTAGAACTCTGCGATGCTAACTGCGTAGGCGTAGCCCGCCGTAGACATCGCAAGAATGACCTAAATCATGATTAGATATAGCAAGAAAAGTCTATCGTTTATCCCTTAGCACGCTGTACCTTCATTTGTGGGATATACGCTGATAAACTCACAAACCAACGAAACTCATTAACTAAGGGCATAGCAAAAACAATTTATGAGAAGAATTAGTCGTATTTTGCTTTCTATTGTTCTCGTCAGCACTGCTGTAGTTTCCGTAGCAGTCGATTGGAACGCGACTCACCTTTTTAATTCCGAATGGCATCCCCATGCTAAATTTCATGATGCAGTGATGCTGTGGTTGCTCAGTGGGATGAGTATTGTGGCGCTGTGGTTATTATGGCGACGAACAACTGAACCCGATATCGGTTACACCGTAGCAATGTTAGTGCCTGTGATCTTCTGGTCGCCCTTTTTCTTTGTGACGCTAGTGGTTCCTGGAACCAGTTTGCAAGCCGACCTGAAAGAAGCTCCACCAATTATAGGCGGTATTCCGATTTATCCTAATGTCGCCGTTGCAACAGTCAGCGTTATTTTGGCGTTAATTGGCTACGGCTTGTACCACGCTTCTAAGTCGGAAGCAAGTGGTTTATGAACAGACCGTTCCTGATTTTAGGTTTGGCATTGCTAGTTAGTTTGCTGCCGAGTCAATCAGCCGTGGCTCACATCGGACATGGTAGCTTTTTGATGCAAAATCTGGCTCAGATGACCCTCTCTCCATCCTTAATGTTCAGTGGTATCGGCATTGCCCTGATAGCTGGAGCCGGACACGCTCTTTCACCTGGACACGGAAAAACGATGGTAGCAGCATATCTCGTTGGTTCACGGGGGACTCCTGGGCAAGCAGTTGTACTGGGGCTGGTGACAACCCTTACCCACACAATCAGCGTTTTTGCACTGGGTATTTTAGCCTTATTATTATCTCAATATATTTTACCAGAGCAATTGTATCCATTTCTCAGTTTATTGAGCGGATTGATGGTCTGTAGTGTTGGTTTTTGGTTACTTGATCGCTATCTCAACCCTGCACCAGAACATCATCACACTCACAATGATTCCGATCATCACCACACTCACAACGATCGCGATCATTCTACCAATTCTCAAGTTACATTACAGTCTCTTTTAACTCTGGGAATAGCTGGGGGTCTAGTTCCCTGCCCGTCAGCGCTGGTATTATTGTTGAGTGCGATCGCACTTCACCAAACTGTATATGGTTTAATTTTAGTATGTGCGTTCAGTGTGGGATTAGCAGTCGTACTAGTAACCATTGGTTTAGTGATTATTTATGCTCACCAATGGTTGAAGCGTTTTTCATGGGTGCAACCGTTACAGCAGTATACGCCAATAATTAGTGCGATCGTAGTGATTATCGTCGGAAGTGTACTGATGGCTTGTGCTGTAATTTAGGTGTTCAAAAAACAACACCAAATCTATCGAACTCAGATATGTAAATGCGGCCGTCGCCTTGTTAATGCATCAGCTTGCATTGTGAATGCGACGGTCGCCTTGTTAATGCATCGGCTTGCATTGTGAATGCGACGGTCGCCTTGTTAATGCATCGGCTTGCATTGTGAATGCGACGGTCGCCTTGTTAATGCATCAGCTTGCATTGTGAATGCGACGGTCGCCTTATTAATGCATCAGCTTGCATTGTGAATGCGACGGTCGCCTTGTTAATGCATCAGCTTGCAAAAATTAACACCTCTTCTCCAAGGCTAATTACCTAACATCACTTCCAAAGCTTAATGGTGTGAGAAAATATCATACTGAATTAGAGTCAATGAGTAATGACTATAGATGAACTAGTATTGCTACTAAAAGCCAGTCAAGCAACCGGTTTAACGACGCTCCAAGAGTTGATATTGCGTTCTTCGTGGGAAGGAAAAACCTACACCAATATAGCTAGTGAAGCGCACTACGACGAGGAACGTGTCAAGAAAATTGCTGCTCATTTATGGCAAGTACTGAGTAATTTTTGTAAAGAACCAATACATAAATCCAACTTTCGCCAGACTCTAGAAAATCATCCTCAAAGCGAAGCACATCAGCAGTTAATTAAGGAATTCAACCGAGCCGCCACGGCGATATCCTTAGAATTTCCTACTGGCCCAGTATCCCTTAATTCCAGATTTTACATCCCTCGCCCGCCAATTGAAGAACTTGCTTACGCAGAAATGGCTGAACCTGGGAGTGTAATTTGCATCAAAGCACCTAAAAAGATGGGGAAAAGCTCTCTGGTGTTGCGGTTGCTTGCACACGCTAACAAGCAAGGCTTTCAAACCGTAACTTTGGACTTTCAGCAAGCAGACAAAGCAGTATTTGCCAGTTTGGATAAATTTTTACGCTGGTTTTGTGTCAATGTTAGTCGGGAGTTACAGCTAGAACCAAAACTCAATGATTATTGGAATGAAGATATGGGTAGCAAAGTCAGCTGCTCTGTCTATTTCCAAAAATATTTATTGTCTGCGCTCTCAAGTCCCCTGGTTTTAGTATTAAATGAGGTGGATTGGGTATTTGAGTATCAGGAAATTATTGGAGAATTGCTACCATTGGTGCGATCGCGGCATGAACAAGCCAAAAGAGTAGAAATTTGGCAAAAATTACGTCTGGTTCTGGTTTATTCAACGGAAATTATTGTTCCCATAAAACTGACTCAATCGCCATTTAATATTGGTTTGACAATTAATTTACCTCCCTTTACGAAAGAGCAAGTGCAGGATTTAGCACAACGTCACGGGTTGGATTGGACAGATGGTAAAGATGCCGATAGTTTGATGGCAATGGTGGGAGGAAATCCTTATTTGGTGCGATTGGCATTGTATCATCTTGTGGGTAAAGGCGGATTAAAAGGAGATTTAGGGCAGCTATTGCAACAAGCACCCACAGAAGGTGGAATCTATAACGAGTGTTTAAGGCAGTATGTGTTAGCACTTCGAGATGAGCCAGAATTGGGCGATGCTTTTTATGAAGTGATTAATACTACAAATTATGTGAAATTAGAGCCGAGATTGGCAGATAAATTACAGAGTATAGGGCTAATTAATTTAGAAGGCGATCGCAGTACTCCTACATGTGCATTATATCGTTTATATTTCCAACAATATCTCAAAAAAAGTGAGCATTTCAACAATACTCAGTTTGATATAAAACTTATAACAAAATCACGAGATTGAAATTGATTAATGAGGCGATTGTCTCCAACATACCTGCAAGCGCCAGAATAAAGATAGCAATTGACAAGACTTTTTGTTGCCGATGAAACTTCCATCACCAGCTTGGGAATAATAAATCATGCTTGAGAAATATTTGTAATAAATCTCAGCAGATTAGGTGTGTTTACTATCGGCAATTAAAGGAGCAATTTGTTAATGAAAGTGAGTTCATCAGGGATTAAGCTAGGTTTTGCAGTTGTTAGCAGCAGTTGTCTCGCAGCAGTAGCGATCGCTATCAGTGAAGCAAGTGCAATTGCTGCTCAATTCATCACAATTAAAAGCACTGGCACATTATCAGGAACTATCGAACTTCCCAGAAATAATCCCAATTTAAATAACAGTATTACTCGTATTGATACGGATGACACTGGAACTTATTACCGGAACTTAGGTACTAATAATAATCCTAATTATGTTCCTGTATACCAGTCAGATTATTTAAAGGTAGAAACACGCTCTGATGGAAGTCTGCATTACTTTGTTGACTTTAAAGGTATTCCGATTGTCTCGTTTGATGGTGTTCTGACATCGCCGATTCTTTCTGGTGGTCAGTTGACTGCCTTTCTCTATCAGGGACAATTGGCAGGAACCACATTTCAAGGAGTAGTTCAGGATGAATTTAATCTCACAAAAGCCTTCTACACTGGTACTGTCACAGACCCAGACACCGGAAAGAAGTATCAAGGTACTTTTGAAGTGAGTGGATATGGGGAACGATATAGTAATCCCAATGGTAATTTAACTCCCACGGTCTTTGATTTCCAGTCCGATATTCCAGGTTTGCCAAGTGTAACATCCTTGACCATAACTAACGCTAGCTTGGCAAATTTAACAATTAAAGTACCTATAAATGAAACTTCGATTCCAGAACCCGCTAGCCTTCTTGGAACTTTGATGGTTGCTGGTTTTGGTATCGTTCTGAAAAAAAGAAAAGACATCGGACTTAGAGGTTGTTTGAAAAGTAGTTAGCTGTGATTTTCAGCACCTATTGATCCCCCCTAGCCCCCCTTTTTAAGGGGGGAATTAGAATTAAAGTCCCCCTTTTTAAGGGGGATTTAGGGGGATCTACAAGTTTTAAATACAACACCAAAAAGTTTTCAGACATCCTCTTAGAAAGACGTTTTAAAATTGAAAGGCTGTATTCAATCCCCTGCTTAAAAGCAGGGGTATCCCTACTCCTTACTCCCTACTCCCTCTTGAAAAACTATTAGTGTAATTTTAAATCTAAGCCGGACTTTTACAAATCCGGCTAAGTTTAATCAATCATCTATGCGCAGTAGCTTGCGATAAAAGGGTTGTGAAAAATCAGTCACACGATAACGTTTATAGTTGTCCATAAGTTCAATTAAAAAATTAATAAACTCGAAACTAGCCATCATCAGTTCATAACTTAGGTCAGCATTGCCATCAAACTGGATTCGGCAACGGGTTAAGTCTGAGGGTAAAGTAGCAACATTCCAGGAGGCGACAAAGGGAACATGTTCGCTGGCTTCGATCTTCCGATGTCCCTCCAAGACCCCTTTTTGATAAAGACTGATGGCATAGGGTAAGAAATTGCGCCTAGCGCCCTGAACATAAGGTAAGTAAACACTGGCTTGTTGTTGAGTTGCAGGTTGGAGTTGCTCAATAGACATAGTTAAATATTCCTCAAGTTAGTTAGCAACTGGGGATATTAGTGGATGTTAGTAGTATTCCCCAAAGATGTGCCTAAAGCACATAGCGGGGAGTGGGGGAGTAGTGCCGAGTGCTATTCGTGGGAAACGCAATCTATTAGTTTTACTTATCTTAAATTTCTTAATTAGTTCTTGAAAAAATGTATCAAAGAATACGGTTTTTTAGTCAATAATCAATATTACAGGTATCCATCATAGAGAGATCGCAAAACTTTTCGGTCTATTGAATTTTGCTTCTTTTCGCAACTTCTAGCGTCACAAGACTAAAATTTTATACCTATCGTATGTATTAAGTTTTTTAGCAAAATAGCTAATTCAGTCTAACGTCGAAGATACTCGGAAAAAAGGTTTAACTTCCCTATTAAGGAAATTGTCAGATTAAAATACCATCTATTTCCTCACGCAACTTGTGAGGAGTTGTTCTTATTTGCAATTCAAATATTCAACACAGGCAGTTAGCATGAGAAATCGCGCCAAAAATGCCACACTCTCAGTCCAGGCGATCGCAGGTAGTGCTGTGGTGCTGCTGGGGATGAACATCGCCGAAAACGCAGTGAGCGGACTGCTCGGTTTTGCAATTCATCGCATTGACCATACAGAAGGTGAGGAAAAGTGGTTGCCCAATTTTCTGACCTTTGAAGTGATGGACAAAGGCGAGGAGTATGCACCTAACTACAGCAGTGAAACCAGCCCCATTCAAGAATTTCTCTGGGGGGACTATACCGTCAAAGAAGAGTACACCTACACGTATCGGGTGGTAGCAATGTACGGTGAGCCAGGGACACTAGAGCCGGGAGATGCGGTTGAAGTTGAAATCACCACTGAAAGTCAGTTAGATAACACCCATGCCGTCTACTTCAACCGAGGCATTGCCGCATCTCAAGCGTATGCGCGGCGGTTTAACAATCAGCACCCGGACAAAGTACCCCGTCGGGAAGCCTACAAATGGCTATCGCGAGGACTCGAAGAAGCACTGCTGCGATTTATTGGCCGAGCTAAGGGCAATCAATGGAGTTTACGGGCTGCCCTGTATGAATTTGATTATTTACCCATTCATAAAGCATTTCGGATTGCTGCGGACAGTGGAGCCGATGTAAAAATTATCGTCGATTGTATTGCCAATAAAAACAACGATCCAAGAGGTCGCAATTTAGAAGCAATTGAGAAAGCTGGCATCAAGGGTTTAGTGATTCAACGGCAAAACAGCAAGAAAATTGCTCACAACAAATTCATTGTGCTGTTGAAGAATGATCAGCCAGTTGAAGTCTGGACTGGCTCTACGAATATCACAGATGGTGGCATCTTTGGGCAATCAAATGTCGGACATATTGTTCGCGATCCACAAATTGCAGCTGCATACTTTGACTACTGGAAAGCCCTTAGTAAAGACCCAGATATCGCTCGCTTGAGAGACTGGACTGAAAAAAATACGCCCGTTTTATGTGGACAGTCTACACCTCCAGCAATCCAACCCATCTTCAGCCCCCGCCATTCTCTAGAAGCATTGGACTGCTATGCCCAGCTGATGGATCAAGCAAAGCAAAGCGTATTTTTAACCGCAGCATTTGGTGTGACTCAGCAATTGCGGGAGATGTTTGAGAAAGAGAAACCATATTTGCGCTATCTGCTGCTGGAAAAAGAGGATGCCAAAATTGAGACCATTAATCGAAACCCTTCAAATCGGGTAGCAGCAGGAGCGTATTTAGGTAAGGACGGCTGGGCACAATGGCTGAAAGAAAAGTTGACCGGGTTCAATCGGCACGTTCGATTTGTCCACACCAAATATATGCTGATCGATCCTCTAAGCGACCACCCGATCGTGATCACTGGGTCAGCCAATTTTAGCGAAGCTTCCACCAATCAAAACGATGAAAACATGATGGTGATTCGAGGGGAGCAGCGAGTTGCTGATATTTACCTGACCGAGTTTATGCGACTATTTACGCATTTTCGATTTAGAGGCAAAGTTGAAGAGCATGACGAAACGGTTCACAAGTCATTACAACCACTACCGAAGAAGCTGTACTTGCGAGACAGTGATAGCTGGGCACGACGGTTTTATGTCAAAGATTCGCCTCGTGAGAAGGAACGACTGTTCTTTAGCTAGAAAAATTTTCTCAAGCCTGCGTACTAGATTTAGCAGCAATTTATATAGTAGTGACTAAAAATATGAGCAACTCATTAGATAAACTTGACACGGTTGAAATTAAGGTGACAATCAAACCAGAACAAATCAAGGTTGCAGAAAATTTGCTTGAACTAAAACAAGATGAGTCAGAGAAACGTAAAATTTACTTCTGTGAGGATATTCAAACATTCTGCACACCTAAAAAACTTCAACTATTCGAGCATGGCATTATTTTGCGCCTTCGTAAAAACCAGGACAACCCAGATGATTCTACCGTAAAGCTTCGTCCTGTTTCGTCACAGATTTCTGACCAATGGCGAAGAATAGAGGGGTTCAAAATCGAAGGGGATTGGGTAGGCGATCGCAAGATCGAATCCGCATCTTTCACTACTGAGCAGAATCAAGGTGAAATTGAAGAGACCGTCGAACGTAAGCGATCGCTAGACAAACTCTTCTCTGAGCAACAGGAACATTTTCTGAAGACAAGTGCTGAAATTGAAGTTCACCTTAATAATTTGCAAGTACTTGGTCCGGTTAAAGCTTTTCGCTGGAAGCCAAAGCTTGGTGGCAGTTTGACTTATCCGATTCGTTGTGAACGTTGGGACATACCTGACGGCAGACAGTTTCTTGAGTTATCCATTCGAGTTCAGCCAGAGCAAGCACAAGTGGCTCAAGAGCAGTTTATGCAATATCTAAAGCTAAAGCACAATAAGCTTGACCTAACGGGTGTTCAAGAAACTAAAACTCGGCTTGTCTTAGAGTATTTTGCTAATGAACTGCAAGGGTAGAAATATAGCAATCCAATTTGATTTCTGAATTACTCGTAGAGACCAGGGACTGGGGATGGTGGGGCCCCCTCTGGGGATAAGGGGTAATACCAATTCTCCAAAATGAGGCAACAGATATCAATCACCAAAGTCTTACTCCATCTAGGTTTCTTAATTGCGTTAGCGCAGCGTTAGCGAGTCCGCGAGCGTCATTGCGAATTGCGAATTGCGAATTGGTATAATGGGGACTGGGAAGAAGGAATAAAGGTGTACCTAGCTTCGCAAAAATCGAATATGAGTCCTATACGCCAATAGCTAATACAATCCTCGCGTTTTACTGATAACTTCAATCATTAAAACTATTTTGAGTATTTTAACTGATTGACAAAATGGGCTTTATTTTAACCTCTCACTGATGCCCCTTAAGTCACTTTAGTTCTTAAATCGTAACTTTGAAGAAGAAGTCAGAATTCAAGAGCGGAGCCGGAGACGTTTCCGTTGCAAGGAGTCAGAATCACTATAAGTGGGGGATTCAGACCCGCCACTGATAGCGCAGCGTAAAGCCTTCTCTTCTCTTTCAGAGACGCACTCACGTTCGCCAACGGCATAGCAACTCTACAAGACGCTGCGCGAACGCTTAGAGCGAGTCCACGAGCGTCTTGTAGACCACCAAATCTACGATTTGGTGGGGTTTTAAACCCAACAAGTCTTAAAATCACTTAGCAACAGCTAATACCAGACCTTCATGGGCTAGTATGGCTTGAGGAAAAGCAGATTTAACATCGACTTGAACCTGGTCAAGAAAATCATCATGGTCATCTGGGTGATGATGAGAAATGGCTAGCCGTTGAACGCCAGCACTTACAGCTGCATTCACCGCAGCTTGCCAGAGTAAATCAGCACAATCATGGTTATGAGAGGTCGGGGGAGTGTAAGTGGCATTGGCAATCAGCAAGTCAACGCCTTGAATGAACTGTAAAATCCGCTCTCGCTCCACTTGATCAGCATTTTGGTGCAAATCCGTGATGTAAGCAACATTATATTCTTGCCAAGTAACTCGGTAGCCAACTGACCGCTGAGTTTGATTAATTAATGCAGTTGTAATGGTGACATCATCTAACTTCACGTCACTTTCTGGAGTCAGATTGTAAAACTGCAATTCTGACTGCATTACCTGTAAAGGGTAAGGAAAGTGTGGCTGGAGCATCTGATCGTACAGGCATTGTTTGATTGAGGCTCCATTTGAGGCAGCTGTACCGTAAATATGAAAGCAATTTTCCCCAATAAATGCAGGAGCAAAAAAGGGAAACCCTTGAATTCGGTTTGATTGGCAATTGGTAAAAAATAAATGGGCTTCTAGTGGCTGTTGCAATTCTTGCCAAGTTTTACCCAGTATGCGTAAGCCAGTACCACCATCAAAAATCAAGCGTTTCCCAGCTACATGTATTTCTACACAAGCGGTATTACCACCATAACGACTGGTATTGCTACTGGGAGTGGGAATCAAACCTCTGACACCCCAGAATTGCACGATAAATTCACCTGCTGGGCTACTGGGCAGGGTAGATGACTTTTCTGTTATGTAGCTCTGGGAATCCGACAACTCAAAATTTGACATTTTCCTTGAAATTAGACCTTACTGAGCAGGTCATCGTAGCGCCGCACTTCCAACAGCCTGTTTTTTTCGTCCACAATGACTACCGTAGGAGAGTAACTTTTTAACTCTTCTGGAGTGAACTGCCCGTAAGTCATTATAATCAAGCGATCGCCAATAATGCCTAGACGTGCCGCACCTCCATTTAGCTCAATTATTCCTGAATGAGCTGGAGCGGGGATCGCATAAGTAATAAAGCGCTGACCGTTGGCACTATTAACTACTTGCACCTGCTCATAAGGTAAAATACCAGCTTTTTCCAAAAGGATTTCATCAATGCTGATACTACCCACGTAGTTGATATTCGCCCCCGTAAGGGTGCAGTTATGAATTTTTGCCAAAAGGAGAGTACGCTGCATTCTGGTTTGGATTTGGTGGCAGTTTTTGCGAACCGTAACAAGCGAAAGCGATGAGTAGAGACGCGATTAATCGCGTCTGTACAGGAGTTAGGAATAAAAAGTGAGGAGTTAGAAGTGAGAAATAAAAATTCATAACTCTTAACTCTTAACTCCTAACTCCTAACTCCTAACTCCTCTATTATCCTCTATAAGCTTTGACGGATTTTTCTACTAAAGCTGCAACCTTCTCCACATCTTGCCAACCGAGAATTTCAGTCACCTTTTTTTCCAAATTTTTATAACTACGGAAAAATTCAGCAATTTCATCTAAGCGGTGTGGTGCTAAGTCTTTCAGGGATTTTACTTGAGTGTAGCGCGGATCTTTGTCAGGAACACAAAGGATTTTTTCATCGCGATCGCCACCGTCAATCATCTCCAAGAAGCCAATCGGTCGCGCAGCAATAACGCAGCCGGGAAAGGTCGGCTCGTCAATTATGACCATACCATCTAGGGGATCGCCATCATCAGCCAAAGTATTGGGTACAAAGCCGTAGTCATAAGGATATTGCACTGAGGAATAAAGTACTCGGTCTAGAGCAAAAGCTTGTAGTTCTTTGTCGTATTCGTATTTATTTTTACTTTTGCCAGTAATTTCAATCAGAACGTTGATTAGACCTGGTTTCGGTTGGGCAGGAATTCGAGATAAATCCACAAAAAACTCCTCTGATAACACTGAATCATGGGGGCACTCAGTCAGCTTCGCTCCCCGTGTAGAATTTTAGGGCAATATGGATCTCTTCCCAAGGTATTTGTTCTACGGCATAGGGGATTGGGAAGAAACTTTCAGCTGCAACCTCTTCTCTTGAATTAGCCAAAAAATAGAAAAAGCGTTACGAGCAAACTTCGCAACGCTTTTCCCAAGAGGGTATTATGGATATCCTCCGCCCTTAATTGCTGTTAGAGGGATTTCTGTCCTAACTTGTTAAGACAACTGCAATCTGGAGTCACACAATCCAGATTTAGCTTATGCTTGACGAACTACACCCATATCTACAGAGATTGTCTATAAAATCAGTGTTCTGCTTTTTTGTAGATATCCTCATGAGGAAATGTGAATGGGAAGCTCGATCAATCTTGATTTCCTTGTATGTTTTGGATCAGAGGTTGCTGGTTATTTTGAACATTAGTTGAAGAATAGTGGGCGATGACAAATACGGGTAGGGTAAGAGTCAATAGAGCGATCGCAGTTCCCACAATGTCTGCCAAACGTTGGGAATATGTATCGGCATTGGCAGACTGGCTATTTGAATTCATACAAAATTGAAGTTCTTCGTAACACTGTGTAGATTTACTCTCTGAGTAAGAGTATTAATGCTATTTTAGCTATTTTTAAAGTGTAAAATGTGTAGCATTCTACAATTTAAACCAATTATACAACTGTCATAGTAACCTTTTTATACATGGATTTCTTAATACAAAGTTACAAGTAAACAAATTATGTTTTATTTTGTAATTAATATTTTCAGATGTTTCCCTGTATGGTGTAACGGGTTGCATACGCAAAACAAACTTTGACAACATCATAAGTTACATTTTTTGCTGATTAAAGATTAATTAGCAAAACATATTTGTCCGATACTTCATGATTATAACATCCTACAACGCCTTTGATAAGGTCATTTTACTGAAATTGCTAATTTGTGATACAGGACACAAAACCGCAATTGCACTGATAGATATTCAGTGCTCTTGATTGTTATATGGTAGTTATACACAAAAATATTTGACACCAGAGAAGAAATAGGTAGTAATGATTTTTGTAACCAATGATAACTACCGAATAAACACAGATACATCAACTGTATAAGGCAGACTAGATTCAGTGATATCACTAAATAAATATTTAATAATTTAAATTTTCCAATCTGTGTAATATCACAGCATTTTTGTCAATCTATATAAAGGTAGAGTAAAAAAAGTTTTAGAAGCTGGCGTAGACATTTAGTGGGTTATTAAAATACCCAATCCCAATTTCCAAACCCTAAATACGTATAACTTTTTGGATAAATTAAAATCTAAGACGAAAAATTGTATAACAAATTAATCAGTTAAAAAAACCGCCACTAAATATAATAGGGCGGTCTGGTTAAGCAATCGGAGGGTAATTACAGATTACTCTGCTAATAAATGAAATTGCTGTAACGACGTTTGCACTAAATTGGGGAGTAGGGAGTAGGGAGTGGGATTAGGATTTGAGAATTGGGGATTGGGTATGGGTTATTCTCGCCTTATCTCCCTACTCCCTACTCCTCACTCCCTACTCCCTTCCATAAACACTGATTGGTTCCTTGATAAATCGGGTGTAAAGATGCTTAAACGTAGACTTAATTACGCGGGGCATACCAAAATCAATGGGCATTAACTTGTCTGGTAATCGCCAATCTTCTATTTTTAATAAGTCAGGATTTAAATGCGGAAACTCTATGGCGGCAAGTTCTGGACAAACTCCTAGCCTTTGAGAAGCTGCAACTGTGGGCACTTGTTCAGGAGAAACATTGAGGATTTCTACCATTGCCCGATCTAAGGCAAATATATCTGATGCGGCTGCTAAAATGCCCAGTTGGCGAGGTTCCCCATTGCTGGGACCATTACCTTCATGACCAATGATACCATCTAATATGGTTAAGTCAGGGTTAATCGCTCTGGCAGTTTCTACTAACATTTCACCAAATCTATTTGCATCTTTTCCCGCTTCCATGTGCCACCAAGCTTTCATTTTGCCGGGGACACAACCAAACAGGTTTTTTACGCCCAGTGTTAATGTCAACTGGGTATGTGATTTAACTTTCGGTAGGTTAATCACTACGTCTGCTTCCATTGCTTCTTTAGACAGTCGCAGATGGTTAAAATTGTCACTGACGGTTTGGTAACGCTGACCGTGAAAATCGATGATCGGAAGATTGAGTTCTTCTAAAATAGGCAGATAGCCATTTGCTACTGCTACGCCCTTGGCACTACCAAAAGCAGGACTATCGCCCAAAAATGGCTTACCGCCAACCTCAATTACCATTTGGGCAACTTCATAAACTAGTTCGGCACGGGTGATACACTCTTTACCAGGACGCGATCCTGTAAGTAGATTCGGTTTGAGTAAAACGCGATCGCCTTTTTTCACAAACGCTGCTATTCCTTTAAAAGGTTCTAAGAGAGTTACTAAAGATTCCCGTAAAGCTTCTCGTTCGTAGGATGTAGCCCGAATGAGACTAACAGCTGGTTTTTGAGTCTGCATGGATATAGGGGATAGAGGGAGTGGGGAGTGGGGAGTGGGGAGATGAGGGAGATGAGGGAGATGAGGGGGACAAGGAGAATAACCATACCCCATGCCCAATGCCCAATTCCCCATAACCTATTATTCTGTTTTGAGCGGTAAGATACCACTCATTTGTTCTAGATTTAACACTGTGGCTAAATCTGTTTCACTCATCAATCCACGTTCTAAAACAATTTGCCGCAGGGATTTACCAGTTTCTAAAGATTCTTTGGCTACTGCTGCGGCATTTAAATAACCGATGTGGGTATTTAGTGCGGTTACTAAAGCTAAACTGCCTTCGGCATAAGCTAAACAACGTTCTTGATTAGCAGTAATTCCGCCAATGCAGCGTTCGGTGAGTGCGGCGATGGTATTGCCGAGAATTTCGATACTGTGAATCAAGTTATAGGCAATTAGTGGCATCATCACATTTAGTTCTAATTGTCCAGCTTGTGCGGCTAAAGCGATCGCACTGTCGTAACCCATCACCTGAAAACACACCATTGATGTCATCTCTGCCATGACTGGGTTATATTTCCCTGGCATAATCGAGGAACCGGGTTGCACTGGAGGCAGTTGAATTTCTTTCAAGCCTGTTTTTGGCCCTGAATCCATCAACCGTAAATCATGAGATATTTTGGCTAAATCCTGGGCTAAGTTGCGTAAAGCACCGGAAACATTCACAAATGGCGCCATACTCTGCATAGCTGCCATGAGATGGGGTGCAGGTTCTAAAGGAGTATCAATCAATTCTGAAAGAACTTCTACCACACGGGCGCGATACAGAGGATGAGTATTTAATCCCGTTCCGGCTGCACTACCTCCCAAACCCAGCACCATCAAATCTCCAGAGGCGGTATAAATCCGGTTTTGATGTTCTGTAAGAATTTGTGCCCAAGCCCGAAAATTTTCACCCAAACGCACGGGTACTGCGTCTTGTAAGTGGGTTCTACCAGATTTGACGATATCTTGAAATTCTACAGCTTTTTTTTCTAAGGATGCGATCGCACCATCTAAAGCTGGGTGTAATGTCTTAGATAATGCCAATAAACCACCAATACGAATTGCTGTAGGAATCACATCATTGGTAGACTGCCCATAATTAACGTGATCGTTGGGACTAACACGTTTGTAATTGCCCTTTTCTTCACCAAGAATTTCTAAGGCGCGATTTGCGAGAACTTCGTTGACATTCATGTGGTGGGATGTTCCAGCACCCGCCTGATAAACATCCACAACAAATTGATCGCGGAATTTTCCAGCTAAGATTTCATCAGTTGCTTGCACAATCGCCTGACTAATATCTTGAGGAATGCAATTTAGTTCTCCATTTACAATTGCTGTAGCTTTTTTAATTATCAATCCAGCATCTACGTAAGTAGGTAAAGGCTTGATGCCACTAATAGGGAAGTTTTCGATTGCCCGTAGCGTTTGAATGCCGTAATAAACGCTACTAGCAATTTGGCGATCGCCCATCGAATCGCGTTCGATACGAAATTCTGAGTCTGTGTATTGAGTCATAGTATTAGTATTCTTTTAAAAGAGCTTCAGAAAACAGATTTTCCCACGCTTAGGGAGAAAGTGGGGGGATTAGGGACTAGGGACTAAGAACCAGGAAAGAGTTTTCCTAACCCAATGACGGCAGTTGCTCCACTTGGGGAGACCCCTTGGCGCTAGCCTCTCCCTTTGGGAGAAGACCGCACTGCCTCCCCAATGCCCAATGCCCCATGCCCCATGCCCAATGCCCAATGCCCAATATCCTATGACTCTACCCAACTGGATTACCTTCTCTCGCCTTCTGGGTGTACCATTTCTGCTTTATGGCTTGTACAATCCCACAGCACAAGCTAGGTGGATATGTTTAGCGATTTTTATCGTTGCGGCGTTAACTGATTGGTTAGATGGCTATTTGGCGCGAAAACTCAACCAAATTAGTGAATTAGGTAAGTTTCTTGATCCCTTAGTAGATAAATTTTTGGTACTTGCGCCATTGATGGTTTTTATTGAACTAGGAAAAGTGCCGGCTTGGGGAGTGTTTTTGATTTTAGCGCGGGAATTAGCGATCGCTGGTTGGCGGGTAAATCAAACGACAATTACCGGGGCGAATATTTGGGGTAAACTCAAAACTGTTAGTCAAATAATCGCGATCGCACTTCTAATTGCACCTCTACCTGAAGTCTGGCAAACTCCTTCTCTGATTGCTTTTTGGATTTCTGTTGCCTTGACTTTAATATCTGGGGGTATTTATCTTTTGCCGCAAAAAGCTAGCACTGCTGATTAAAAACATCTACTGTCTCGTCACTGTCGGTCTGAGATTTCTCTAGATAATCTTCATGAAACCGCAATATAGTATTGTAATTCAGTGGTCAATGGAAGATAAAAAGTACATTGTCAGCCTACCTGAGTTTGGCCCTTATGCACATACTCATGGAAATACCTACGCCGATGCTCTCAATAATGGTGAGGAAGTGCTGGAACTTTTGATTGAAGATTACCAAGCACAAGGAAAACCACTACCAGACCCTTTAACTGCCAACGTTTCCTTTCGGTTTGCTTAATCCTCACCCTAATTATTAGCAGTTACAACTAACTTTACTCTCACACCAGCGATCGCTGGTTGGCGGGTTAATCAAACGACAATTACCGGGGTGAATATTTGGGGTAAACTCAAAACTGTTAGTCAAATAGTCGCGATGCCTGCGGTGGGCTACGCCTACGCACTTCTGATTGCACCCCTACCTGAAGTCTGGCAAACTTCTTCTCTGATTGCTTTTTGGATTTCTGTTGCCTTGACTTTAATATCTGGGGGTATTTATCTTTTGCCGCAAAAAGTTAGCACTAATGAAACGGCAATATAGTATTGTAACTAAGAAAAATACACCTTTAAGTTCAAAGTGAAATCAAATAAGCTGCATGGTAAGGATGTTTTTTTATTTGGAAGTCCTTTAGAACTCGGAAGTTGAGCCTCTGAACTCGGAAGTTGAGCCTCTGAACTCGGAAGTT
>NZ_JAVRBM010000115.1:0-22272 GCF_034531255.1 Nostoc sp. ChiQUE01b
AACATTTTCAGATTTGTTTTAATTTTTATTAGTAAATAAGATGCGGCCGCCCTGGATTTCAAATAGTTCAAGCTTGATCTCTTCATCAGCAGGTGTTGCAGATGAAAATTTGAGAGTGCGATATAACTTATCACAGGTTACTAAAGGAAATTCAGGCAATGTGACCCTTAACACTCGAAACTTGAGCATCAGTAACCGCGCCCAAGTTACCGTCAGAAACAACGGCCTCGGCAACGCTGGCACACTCCAAATCAACGCCGACAGAATCAGCATCACTAGCGCTGGCGGCATTACTGCAACCACTGCGATTGGCGAGGGTGGCGACATCGGTATAACCTCGAAAATCATTCAGCTACGCTCTGCCAATATTTCTGCAACTGCTGGTACACAAGGCACTTTTGGCAATGGCGGCAACATCCGCATCGACACAGACATCCTCAGTGCCTCGAACAACAGCGCCATCACAGCGAACGCATTCCGTGGGCGTGGGGGTAACATACGTATCAATACCAAGGGACTATTTATTTCCCCCAATACGCAGATTACAGCTAGTTCTCAACGAGGAATTGACGGCACAGTACAGGTCAACTTCCAAAACAGAAATCCCAGCCTTGCCAAAGTACAACCACAGGATCTCGCAAAAACACCAGAGATTGCATCAGTATGTCAGGGTCGTTCTGGTAGAGTAGCGAGTACATTTGTCAATAGCGGTACTGGGGGGCTAGCAGCTAGTTCTGACAACCAGCTAGACAAAAGTTCTACTTGGCAAAGAAATTCTGTTGGGCTTGGGTCTATTGATAATTCTGAACAATCAAAGCCATTAACAACTAGAGAACCCATAGAAATTGTAGAAGCCCAAGGTTGGATATTGAATGCTAATGGAGATGTAGTCTTGACCGCACAAGCCAATCCACCAAACCCCTACGCCCAAGTGTCTGCTTCTAAATGTCAAGAGCAACCCTCTACAGCAAAAGTATCATCTGTTACAGAAATCAGGAGGAATTGAGATCGACACGGCATACACGTAAGGGCGATCGCAATTAATCTACGGCTTTTTGTTCTTAAAGTTTTACTAGCAATAGCAATGATTCGTTTTCGATATTTTTTCAAATACCTCTTACTAGGCATTCTAGCGTTAACAATAGCCATAAGCCAGCCATGTATGATTCTAGCTGAGCAAGTAAGTAAACAAGCCCAACAGCGCCAAGCTGAAGTACTCAACCACAAGGGTCAAAGGCAACTCGATCTCGGTCAAACAGCAGAAGCTTTTGAGACTTGGCAGCAAGCTACAAAACTTTATGAACATCTTAAAGATACAGAGGGAATCACAGGAACCTTAATCAATCAGAACGTAGCTCTACAAGCTATGGGTTTACATCTTCGAGCTTGCAAGATAGTTGCCAAAGCTTTGAAATTCGATACTGAAATCTGTTCCACTTCGCTTCTTGAGCCTGCTAATTCTACGAAAAGGCTACTTGATGCAGAAATTAACAAGTTGAACCCCATACCCGTACACCTACTAGGGTTACAAAACTTAGGCAATGTATTGCGCCAGTTAGGTAAATTATCTCAATCAGAATTAGTTTTAAGAAAAACGTTATCAATTGCTCAACAATTGGATAATTTTGATATCAGTGCAATTTCGCTATCGCTCAATAATACTGGAAAATCTCTTTATCAACAGGCACGGGATAAATATAGTTGGATAGAGGAACCAGTTTTTCAAAAAGAAACTTTTAATTTTATTCAAAAACAAGCACTCAAATTGCTCAATGATTACCAGTCATTGATTAATATCCCAACAGCACCAATCGGAATCAGACTACAAGCGCAACTACAGCGTTTGAGCTTACTGTTAGACTTTCAAAAGTGGTTAACGGCAGAATCAAATTCAGGTAATACACAGTTAGCTGGAATTCAAACTCAAATCAATCAACAGATTCAGCCTTCAGTAGATAATATACTGAAAAATGCTTCTGCATTCTCTGAATTACCTACTAGCCAATCTATTTATACCAAACTAAACTTTGCCAATAGTCTTAATCAAATTCCAGACGAGGAATTATATTCAGTAGCCGTCCAATATGCAGAATCAGCTTTGCAAATAGCAAAAAGTACCAACGACGAGCGACTAATGTCGAATGCTTTCGGCGCACTGGGCAAATTAGAAAAAAAACCAGAGCGTTCGCTCTATTATCTCGAACAAGCTATGACTTTAGCTCAATCAATTCAGGCATTTGATATCGCTTATGAATGGCAGCACGAATTGGGTTTAGAGTACTACAAACAAGGAAACTATGACAAAGCTCTTAAAGCTTACAGTACTGCAATTAATAACCTGACGCAAGTTCGCGATAATCTCTTAGCAAGTAATGCAGATTTACAGTTTTCATTTTATGAGAAAGTAGAACCTGTTTATCGTGAATATATGCGATTACTGCTCTCATCACCTAACCCCAATCTAGAGTTAGTAATTCAGACGAACGAACAACTGCAAATCGCAGAACTAGAAAATTTTTTAAAATGTGGGAAAATCGATGTTGTAGCTTTAAATAAGCTTCAAAGCTTGCCTAACACAACTGCAATAATTCATATTATTGATTTAGGCGATCGCATAGAAGTAATTGCTCAATCTTCTAATCATTATATCGTTCGTAACTCTGTTGATGCTAAATCGATCGGGAGCTATGTTAATAATTTGTTAGACATCTTACAATCACCTAAATTATTTTCTATTAACAAATTATCAATTATATCGTATTATCAAAATCTATATAGCTTACTGATTGCACCCATTAAGACGCATATACCGTCGTCAGGAACGATAGTGTTTGCTTTAGATACATCTTTTCAAAGCCTGCCAATGGGTTTGCTCCATGATGGGAAAAATTATTTCATAAACCAATATAGTGTTGCAGAAACATTGGGTTCTAAAATTCGGTCACCAAAATCTTTATCTAAAAACCAATTCACAGCTTTAATCGCTGGGCTTAGTAAAGAAAGCCCTAGTTTTAATGATAAAAATGCTCCAAAAGGGTTGAAACCACTATCAGGAGTCGTAGTAGAAGTTGCAGATGTCAAAAAAGAAACTACTTCTTCAACCGTATTATTGAATGAAAATTTTACAAGTTTAGAGTTTCAAAAAGAACTAACTAAAAATGATTTTCCAATTGTTCATATCAGTACTCATGGGCAATTTAGTTCTAACTCTGATAAAACTGTATTTTTAGCTTATGATAAAGCAATTAATATATTAGAGTTTGATAGCTTACTTAAACGTAAAGTTCAGTCTAATAAAAATGCAATCGAATTATTAGTTTTAAGTGCCTGTCAAACAGCCAAAGGTAATAAGCGCTCAACCTTAGGAATCGCTGGAGTGGCAGCACAAGCTGGCGCACAGAGTGTAATTGCCAGCTTATGGTTGGTAGATGAGGGGTCTACAGCTGTACTCATGCAAGAATTCTACAAAGCGATGAAAAATGGTTTGACTAAAGCAGAGGCACTACGTCAGGCGCAATTGAGTTTGTCATCTAATTCTAAATACACTCACCCTTATTTTTGGGCTGGGTTCGTACTAGTTGGCGGCTGGTTATAAAAACTTATTATTTTTAGTCCTTCTTCTATACGAGCTAGTTCCTCTAAGTTATTAGTACTTTTTGCCAGTTGCGCTGCTAAAGTATATTCACGAAGTGCCTCTTTTGGCAACCATGCCTCTAAATACCGATCTGCTAGTACTCGGTAAAGAGTAGGGTTTCGACTTCCTGCTGCTTCTGTTGCTTTTAATGTCTCAATCGTTTCATTTAAAAGACTTCTGGACATATATACAGCATCCTTATCCCAAATTGCAGCTTCATCCAAAGGTAAGGCTAATTCATTAACCTGCTTCACCTTTTGTAAAATAACATCTTGCTCTTCTTGAGGTAAAACACTAACTACTAAAGGTTCGGAAGAAGTAATAGGAGTATCGCCAACGTTTGCAAGAACTGTAAATTTATAGGTATTGCCAAACTGCAATTGGTTTTGTTCTTTTGGATAAGGCAGTGTAGTAATGCTTTTATCTACTGTTATTTCCCAGTAAAACTCGTAACCGCTAACAATTACTGTGTAACTAGTAGCTCTAGAAACGCCATACCAAGAAATTACAGGTCTAGTACTCAACATTGAACTGCCATAAGGACTAATTAAGGTTGGTACATCTTTATCATCACCAGGGCCTTTAGAGATATAACATCTACTTGGATTAATTCCTGTACACAGCTCTACAATATTTTGTGGGATTGCACATATAGAGTTATCAAAAATGGTTTTCTGCTTAAAATATAAAAATTCTCCATTCAAGTAGCACAAAGCTTTCGCCGTCTTTCCATTAACTGGGTTAATGCGATCTCCCAGACAAAGCTGGCTTCCTGGCTTTAGGTAGCGATCTCCCATATAAACTCGACCAATCTTCTTAGTGCATACACGTTTTACTCTTTCATGGGGCTGACTTAATGCAGTGTTAGAGTTTGAAAAAAGCAAAGCTGATATAACGAACGCAAATCCAGCTTTAAAAACTTTTTTCATAGTAAGATTGGGTGAGTCCTGCATCGAATTTTATCTACAGCTACTAGTTGAAAATTAACGCTCAAAAATCTCTTGAATTAATTAGTAGGTTTTGAATTATTAATCAGGCGGTCTACTAACTGCTGCCTCCAAATATAAACCTCTGGTATATTGGATTTAGCAATCATACAAGCTTCCCACCAAAGTTTAGTTTCATTAATTTTACCCAATACTTCTTGCGTTTGAGATAGCAAACAGACAGCATCTATTCTTTCATTGTCTAAATCAATTGCTTTTTGTAAATATTTTTCTGCCTCATTATACTTTCTTTGCATCAATCTTGCCCAACCTAAATTTTTGTATAAGGTAGCTTGTATTTTGGGATCTTTAGTTTTGCTTAACCCCTCCAACGCCAGTTGAGCAGCTTGGTTATAATCTTCTTTTAGATTTTTTAACCGAGATAAATTATTAATTGCAACTACTGCATTATTGTTGAGTTTAATGGCTATTTGATATTGCTGTTGAGCTAGTTCTTCTTTTCCTTCATCATCATAAAAACTGCCTAACCTATAATATACTTCCCAATCAGGCTTGAATTTTAAAATTTGTTTATAAGCGTCAATTGCACAATTGAGTTCTCTTAATTGTCGGCAAACTATAGCCAAGCTATTATACGCACCCAAATCTCTTTCGTTATATTTTATTGCTAATTGATAATATTTTTTAGCCAATTGCAAGTTACTAATATTACGAGAAGCTTGTTCTAAATAAAATTTTGAGACAGTAAATTTAGTTGGAGGATGAATACTCGTAGCTAAATTAAAAAGATTTTTGGAACTTGGAAAATCATTCGCTATTTCTAACTTCTCTCCTTGAGAAACAAAACTATTAGCTATTGCTGGTAAAATACTTTTAAAAAAAATAAAAACTAATAAACTTATAGATGTAATTAATGCGCTAATTACAAATGTTTTAGACCTAGTTATCCTCTGAATTTTAGTTTGGAGAGGAAGCTTTTGTATCCTCTGCAAAATTATTTGAGTATTTTGAGGGCGCTGACCTGGAAAAGGAGCCATTAAATCATCAATCAAGTCAGCTAAGGGCTTATCTATATGACCTGCTTTATCTCTCCAAAGGAGTTTTCCTGTTTTCTCATCACTTTTAATATTACTTAAAGGAATACCTGTAATTAAGTAAACAAAAGTCCTACCTAGTGCATAGAAATCTGACTGCGGTACAGCTTGTCCATGAATTTGCTCTAAAGGAGAATAATAAGCTGACCGAACAGCAGTTATTTCATAACCCATACTAGTTCCTGTACTAGTTCCTCCATTAGTACTAAGTTTCGCTAAGAATGTTCTACTAATCTCTCGCGCCCCACCGAAATCAATCAGTGCTATTTTCCCATCAGGTTGATGAATAATGTTATCTGGTTTGATATCTCTATGAAAATACTCATTTCTATGTATAAAATCGAGTATATTAATTAATTGCGATAACCAGTCCAATGCGAGATCTTGCGAAATTCGCCTATATGTTTTTATCCATTGTCTTAAGTCTTCTCCTTCAAATTTCTGCATTACTAAGCAATGCATTACTAAAATATTGTCCTTTAGCGTAAAAGTAAAATAATCTTCTCTATTAGACTTAGGAATTCCAGGATGATCTAAAGTTTGTAATATAATTGATTCCCGTCGTAGTAGCTCAACTATTTTAGGATCGTCGATCCACTTTAATATTTTCATTACTCTTATTTGAGTTTTTGGATACAAAGAAGTGCCAATATCTTCAACCTCAAATATGTCTGTATAAGTGAATGGGTCTTCAGTTAAAGAACGCAACGGACGCAGTAAACGAATACGTCCATTTATTAGCAGGGGATTACCACAAGCTAAACAATGGTCAGCATCATCAGGATTTTCACGCTGCGAACAAAATGGGTTTATACAGTAGACCACAGAGGATATTACCCTGCCTCCACATAATTAGTCAACTGTGTTCGCTTACAAGTTTTATATACTAAACCAAGTGGATCTATCAAAATATACTTTTTCACCACTGGTTGTAAGCCATAGCTAATTTCTTGTTTGCTTATTCCATTACTAGTTTCAACTAATGAACGCTGCTCCAAAATCTCCATTTCTGTCATTACTTTAGAAACTGATACTTCTTTCAATTGTTCTTTTAAATACTTAAGAAGCATAGAAAATGGAACTGGAGTTGGATCTTCTGCTATCTGCTCCGCTAAATAAATCAATATTTGCCTTTGTAGTTGACTTAAAAACCCAGGATTCCCAAATTGCAAATGTAACATTAATTGAAATTGAGATCCCATTACAGTAGTTTTATACTCAAAAAACTTCTGAATACTTCCTCCAAAATAACGATTAATTTTATTAGCAACTACCTCTAATTCTGATGGATTACCGCGATAAGTTTCAATTAGCTCTTTGCATTCTTCTCCTTTCAAACCTTTTTCGTGTAACATTTCTATTGCTGCATTTAGTTCTAACCCCTGTAGCTTTAGATGCAAAATAGGCAAATTTATAGTTGTGTATACAAATTCTTTTAAAGGTACTTGGCTTGTAATAATCGTACAGCTCAAGTACTGTTCCTTTGTAATTGTATCAAAAAAATTATCGAACTCTATTTTTCTTTCAACCAACCCTGTTTGTAATAAATTTTCAAATCCATCTAATATGAGCAAGCATCTTCTAAATGCAAGCTCCTTAAAAAGCAAAGATAGTTTTACTTTAAAATTGTTTTCGTTTTCTCCTAAATTAAAAATTTTAATTAATTCTGTAACTACATCATGAATTGTCGAAAAACGTTCTATTTTCTTCCAAATAACATAATCGTATAAATCTTGATTTTCAAAAAGTATCTCTTCTACTATTTTTACAGCCAACAAGCTTTTTCCAATTCCTCCAACTCCAGTTATAGATATACAGCGTTGTTTAAAAAGCTTAATTTGATTTTTTAAAGAATTAATTTCTTCATCTCGACCATAAAAATGTTCTATTTCTGGCAATTCCCCATGAATTTTAGTCCTGCCAACTAGAGAATCATTGTCCTGGCAGGTTACTTCTAGTTTTTTGAAATAATCCTTCTTTACTACTTTGAGTAAAATATCTCTCAAGTTAGCTTTCTTTACCTTCACTCCATTACCAACAACTGTTGAAAGCATCGTCCATAATGGTGGCCCTACTTTTTGTTGCAAGTAATACATTCCATGCCCAGAAGTATGTGCAATTTCACTATAATCTTTGCCATCCCAAGCACCCCTGATAACAACTTTTTCAGCTTCTGTTAATTCTTTACCAGTAACTTTAAGTACTTGTTCTCCTAAAATTTCTAGTACTAATTCTATAGTGATGCTGTCTAATTTTATACCTTGATTCATATTTTTAGGCAGTTCTAAAACTACTACCACCTATACTTTACATTTATATATTGATTTTACCGACAACATCTAAATTGTCTAAATATTTACAAAACTTAACTTAAACTTAGATCCCGAAAATGGTTGTCTAAGGTATATGATTAAAATGCGACTTTTCTAGAAAAAATAGGTATACCGTTATGGAGAAATTTGAATTAAAAATTTAAAATTTTCCAGATACCAAATACTCTGAACTTCTGTAAAATCAAGCTAATTCAAGGGAGACATGGAGGTGAGTATATAAAAATACCAACATTTAACGAACAAAGCGCCACTAAGGAGTAGCGCTTTGTTGAACCTTTAATTTCATAGGTATTCAGAGCGGGGTTGATCTCTAAGGAACAAAAGAAGCGGTTGTTAAAGTTTGGCGACCGAGACGACCACTAAAATTGCCCTTTGAGTTTTTTCCACGCTGCCAGCTCCTATTATAGGAGTTACCGCAGAACTTTTACAAGTTGCTGTGGTAGTTTTTGGCTGTCGAAATTCATAAGTTTCTGTAAAGTTAGGTTTGATAAAGAAAGATTGCGAATTTTGTAGTTAAAAACTAGCAGTGCATATTAACGCGATCGCTTATCAGTCATCAGTTATCGGTGAGGAAAATCCTTGATAGCTGTTAACTGATAGCTTGTGGCTGATTCAACCCCCTCTGATGGTGCAAACCAACAATCAGAGGGAAAATCGTGAAAAATGAATGCTTAACGCAGATCGCTCCCGCACCGACAAAACTTTGGCAGTGGCTATCTGACAAAATTGAAACGGCAAGAATTGAGAAACAGCCAGTGGGAGTATGGCTGGAAAACCTGAGAGTGATGACGGGAGAAGCGCTCGTCATCACGAGCGAGTACTGGTCAGATTATGGGTTGCTCGTGGGTGCAAAAGAACAGTTGCTTTCACTAGTGCAAGAACTAGAACCTAATTTAGGGCTAGTGATTATCATGTCGCCCGATTTTCTTTTAACGGGCATCGTGATTCTAGAGACTGGAGAAATAATAGCCTTTACCAGAGGACTAGCTGCATCTTGGGCTTTAGGTGAGGTATATTTTGGTTTCACTGGGGAGCAGTTATGAAGAATAACTCCATATCATCCCCGCCTGAAACATTTGCTCCCCCTAACAACTTAACGAGCACAGAGTACCATGAGTTAGCAGTTGGTAGTGCCATCCACCCTGTCCTAATCGAGCGCAACTTCTTCCACATAGAAGGAGATGCAGTTTACGACTACCTATTTATCAGTGATAAAATCCCTCGAAAAAATGCAGGTCGAGTTACAGATGCATACATAAGGCAATATCAGCATTTATTACTGGGGGGAACCTGGATTCAGTCCCTTGACCCGTTCAAAAACTGGCAACCAATGGAGTGGGGGCGGCTAAAGCCCAACTTTCCGCGCTTTGATTGGGCAAAAGGTAAACCAGTTAAATATGAATCACCCCCAAAAACTCCCAACCGCGTCACCTACTTTGATATCCGCAACTGTATTTGGGACAAAATAGCAAAACGCTATTTAATTAAGCGCTATCATTCACTTTTGGCACTGCGCTTACTGGATCAACTCAATCCACTGATATTCTGGGAGTGGGTAAAGCAGCACCCAGAGATTCCAATAATATTATGCGAGGGGGAGAAGAAAGCCGCTTGCTTACTCAGTCTGGGGTTTGTAGCCATCGCACTGCCGGGAATTTGGAACGGGCGCGTGGGCAAGAAAGATTTCGATGAGCAACTCCACCCAGACTTAATGCCCTTGGCACAACCGGGACGCAAGTTCATTATCTTATTTGACTACGAAACTAAAGCTAAAACCAGGTGGTTAGTTTACCAGGCAACTGTTCGCACTGCAAAAGCAATTGAGTCTGCTGGTTGTGAATGCGAAGTTGCATTACTGCCGGGGCCAGAAAAAGGTGTTGATGATTTTGTAGTTGGTCGCACTGAAGATGCCAATGCACTAGTAACTGCAATCATAGACGATGCTAAATCACTCAAAGATTACCAGCGCTCCTATCGAGCCAAAAAATGGGGACTCTCTAAGTACAAACCGGATGTCACAGTCAATATTAAATATTTGACCCAAGCACTCTGTATTCCTGACTTATCAGAAAAATGTTCATCAGTTCAGCCGCTTTACGAAATCGAAAAAGAAAAATTATTTAGTCCCTCTATTAACGAAGCCAAGGTCAAGAAGGAATCCACTGATTCTAATGAAACTTCTAAATCGAAGAAATCCCCCAGTTTCCGTTTTCCAGAAAAAGGACTGGTTGTACTCTGGAGTGACATGGGTACGGGGAAAACCCAACTCATGCGCTGGTGGCGTGACCAAAACCCTCAAGCGCGGTTCCTCAACAACGGGCATCGAGTTAACTTGTTGAAAAATCTTGCCGAACGCTTGCAGACGGAGATCTATTCAGACTTGGGCTACACAGGTTTAGCCCAGGCCCAAGCCCTATCGATTACCATTGACAGTTTGCACAAACTCAATACCCAGGCGCTGACTTACGGTTGCATCTTTATTGATGAAGCTTGCCAGTATCTCACGCACTTACTGCACAGTAATACTTGCAAATCACATCGTGCAGCAATCCTAGAAGTCCTGGAATATATAGTATACAACGCGCCACTGGTCGTCATCGCCGACGCACACATGGATGATTTGACAGTAGACTTCTTTGTTGCAATGCGGCCAAAAGATGAAATTCCTTACATCCTCAAAAACGAATGGAGAAATGGAGATCGCACTATATATTGGTATGAAGGCAGTGATTCTAGCGCCCTAGTCGCTCAAATCTCCGCGGCGCTGATGCTTGGGCAAAAAATCATGGTTGTTAGTGATTCCAAGCGTTTCATCAAGAAACTCGACAAATCCTTTACTATTAAGTGCGAAGAATCTAACTCCTCACAATCCCATACACCTCAAAAATGGCGCATCTGGTCGGTTCATTCAGACAATTCTGGAAGTGAAGAGAATGTCGCTTTCATCAAAGATATCACCAACGCCGTCAAAAACCTCGATGCCTTGTTCACCTCTCCCAGTCTTGGAACTGGTGTCGATATCTCGGAGTATCATTTTGATTTAGTGTTTGGTGTCTTTCACGGCGTTTCTCAAACTGCTACTGAGTGCGCTCAACAACTGTACCGCTATCGTCCAAAAGTCCCATTTCATATTTGGGTGGCCCCGCGTCCTCCCTTTGGTTATAAGGATACAAACGCCAACAAGATTAAAGAACGCCTCCTCCAAACCAATGAAATGACCGCTTTTGTGTTGCGGATCGACCGAGAAACAGGCTCTCGTGGTGCTGAGAAAGATTGGGCGCTTGAAGCTTATTGTCAAATTCTTGGCAACCGTCACTATTCTCTCAATAATCTGCGTGATGATTTGCGATCGCTCCTCAGCGAAATGGGCAATACATTTATATGTGTAGGAAGCGATGACGATTATCAAGCAAGAGAAAATCTAAAAGCAGCAGCACAAGCAATAGATCGTGCCCACAATTCGGCTGTTGCCAAAGCGAACAATATTACCGCCAGTGAGTATCGCGCCCGTCAAAGCAAAGATTACCTTGACCCTAGCGAAATTTTTGAATGTGAAAAGTTTCGTATCTTTGATTCCTACGGGCTAGAGGTAACAGAATCACTTGTAGAAATGGATAAAGGCGGTCGCTTAATAGGAGCAATCGCTGAACTTGAGGCCATTTTAGCCCCAGCCGAAGAATCAATTGCTGACCCCAAAACTGGGCGAATTTATCCTACACCACCAACAATTGTCACCCAAAAAGACCGCACCGAGCGGGACAATTTACCTTTGTGCATCGACTGGGGTAATTACTCGGCACGGTGGCTGGCTAGATTTAACCTGGGGCTGCATCACATTCTCAAACGTTTAGTGAGGGGTGATGAAGTTACTGCCGATGATACTCAATTAGTTAACATGACAGCGATTGCCTTTAATTGTGCTGCTCACGTCAAAGCAATTCTTGGGTTTACCATCCCTAGTGACTGTAAACCTATTTGGTTGCTAGGAACTTTAGTCGAGCAGTTGGGGCTAAAGTTGACCTTCCGTAAGCAAGGTAAACGGGGTCAACAGGTAAAACTTTTCTCTTTATCTAAAGAGCAATTGGAATTTGCTCTCCAGGTAATTGCTCATCGTGTGGCAAAGCGCAATCAAAAAGAATTCCGCACCTATTACGCTCCCCAAACCCCTGCTGTACATAGTATAAACCCTAATCAGCATCCCGTATCCACCCCCCCCCTTAATGCTATAAGTAACTCCCATAAAGAAGGGGAGGATACTACAGATGAGAGCACTTGTGTGGAGGAGCACAGGAGCACTTGTGTTGAGGAGTTGAGGAGCAAAGAAGAAATTTGTACAAGTTCTTTCCCCTCTGCCCCCCTGTCCCCCTGCCCCTCTGCTCTCTTCACTGACAGGACTACCTTACTCCACTGCGTGGAAATACTTCGCTCCGGTATTGCCAAGGGAGTGGACGCGATTAAAGGCATTCTCAAGCGATGGCGGAGTGATTTGCGCTGGGAGACGGTGCTGGAGTTGGAGACAATCGCGGCAAATGAACTGCGACTTCTGGAGTCGGCAGTACCGGAATTTTACGCCTTGCTAAGTGAAGAAGTGTTGCCTATGAAGGGGTAATTTAACGATGAAAACCTATAGATTCATGCGTTCACCTTTTATTCAACTCAAACTCCCAAAGCGTTGCACTGCTGTACTTTGTTTTCGGAGTCGAAAAAATAGGTTATGGAAACTCGAATTTACCAAAGCTATTTTTTCTCTTGAGAAATGGGGTTAAAGCGGGACTGTAGAGGAATAAAAAAGTTCAACAATAAATAATAAAGTCCAACAATAAATAAAAAAGTTCTACAATTTCTGAATGTGCATGGTCTGGGCAGATCCAGAAAGGTAAGCTTTATGGCGAGAGGTAGGCAGGAGTGGACTCAAGCCAAGTT
Organism: Nostoc sp. ChiQUE01b; assembly: GCF_034531255.1. Taxonomy (NCBI): domain Bacteria; kingdom Bacillati; phylum Cyanobacteriota; class Cyanophyceae; order Nostocales; family Nostocaceae; genus Nostoc; species Nostoc sp. ChiQUE01b. Next base: position 12,932 of record NZ_JAVRBM010000115.1, read on the forward strand.
TGAACGCTACATCAAAGAAGGTCGCGGTCAAGGTAGTGGAGAGAAGTATAAGCCTTGGATCACTGTCTCCGATTTCCCCTCAGTGGGCAGATCGGCAAGAAGCCCTGGTTGGAAGACCAATCGAGTGCATCATTTCTTATCAGACCATGAGCGGCGACTGTTTTATCTGTTCGAGTGGTCAGATATTGTCGTAGATATCAGGGAGCAATTCCCCCTGCTCAACCTAGACTTATGTACGAGTATAGCTAGTGACATGGGAATGAAATACCCCACTGACCCAGTTAGCGGTATACCTTACGTTTTAACTACTGACTTCATGCTAACAGCCAATAAATCGGGTAAGTCAGTTCAAATTGCTCGAACAGTCAAACCATCTTCAGATTTGGAAAAAAAATCAGTAGCTGAGAAATTTGAGTTAGAAAGACGCTATTATGCTGACCAAAATATTGACTGGGGAATTGTAACAGAAAAAGAAATTCCCAGGCTTTTAGCTCTGAATATTGAGTGGATTCATTCTTCCTACTCCTTAGAAGCGACTACCGAAATGGCAGTTGAGGAACTACGAGGACTCTCAAGTATTTTAAAGTCTCGGCTCCAAAAAAGTAGTGCCACTATCAACAAAGTGACAACAGCTTTAGACAGAGAAATGAATATAGAATCTGGGACATCACTAATGCTTTTTAAGCATCTGATTGCCACCAAAGAAATATTAATGGATATGGAATCAACCAAAATATCTAGCTGTCCTTCAGTTCAAACAATTCAAAAAATTATTATTAAGTAACAAGGCATCAGAAAAAATTGAATGAATAATAATTTATTTGTCAACGACCTCATAGAATGGATAGACTCAGGCCCTCCCAACTTGATTGAGAGAGTTCTGTGGATTGATTCTGGTTATAACATTGCCTTTGTTTTTGACATAAATGCCAAGAAAGGGTTTCCCGAAGCGAAAAAAGTTTCAGAAATAAGAGTTGCAATTCATACAGAACAAGCATTGAAGCTTAAACAAGACCCTTGGGCAAGGCATTTGAGTGATGAAGATTTAACCAAGATACAAAAAGATTATAGAGAAAATGCTTGGTCACTAATTTCATCCCTGGTTGAAAAAGAACCGGACATATACTATCGTTCGTCACGGGGTTCGCTTATCAAGCAGGTTGTTGAACAATATAACCAGGGTAGAAGTGAAAATAAATTAGTCGAAAAAACAGTTTATGAATATTTGAGAAGATTCTGGCAGAGAGGGAAAAATCAAAATGCGCTTTTACCTGACTATTCAAATTGTGGAGGTCTCGGAAAGCCAAAAAAATGTGGAGAAAAGAAACGAGGAAGACCAAGAAAATATGCCCACGAACCAGAAATTGGTGTAGGGATTAATGTAACAGACGATGATCTGAAAATTTTTAGAATTTCCATAGCTAAATTTTACAACAATGACAAACAGAATTCTTTGAGGACTACTTATAAATTAATGATTAGGGAATATTATTCATCAGATATTCGTTATGACGAAAATGGGGTAAAAAAATCCCTATTAATTCCCCCCGAACTTCGACCGACATTCACTCAATTGAAATACTGGTATGAAGTAGAACTATCAGATATCAAAAAAAGCATTACAGAACGAAAGGGAGCGAAAAGATTTGCTTTGGAGCATAGAGCAATTTTAGGAACATCTAAGATGGAAACCATTGGTCCCGGTTCTAGATACCAAATTGATGCCACAATTGCAGATGTATATTTGGTTTCTAAGTACAACTCTAACTGGATTATTGGCAGACCAGTAATTTATGTAATCATTGATGTTTTCAGCCGAATGATTGTGGGGGTTTATGTTGGTTTAGAGGGGCCTTCTTGGACAGGAGCAATGATGGCTCTAGCTAATGCAGCCACAGATAAAATACAGTTTTGTCAGGAATATGGCATTAATATTTCCTCTACAGAATGGCCTTGCCACCATCTGCCAGATGCAATTTTGGGCGACCGAGGCGAACTTGCAGGGATGGCAGTAGAGACATTAATCCCAAATCTCAATGTCCGAATTGAAAATGCTGCACCTTACCGTGCTGATTGGAAGGGTTTAGTAGAGAGGTACTTCCGTACAATTCATGGTCATGTCAAACCATTTTTACCCGGTTATATAGACACAGATTTTAGACAAAGAGGGGGGCGAGACTATCGTCTTGATAGCAGAGTTAACATAGAGCAGTTTACTGAAATTATTATCCACTTAATTCGCTATCACAATAATCATCATTACCTGGCCAGTTATGATAGGGAAGAAATGATGATTACTGATAATGTAAATCCCATACCCATAGAATTATGGAAGTGGGGGATAGAAAATCGTTCTGGTAGACTCAGGACTTTTCCTGAAGATATCATCAAGCTAAATTTGATGCCAAGTAATAAAGCGACCATCACTGCTCGCGGCATCAAATTTAAGGGGATGTATTACAGTTGTGAGAAAGCATTGAAAGAATTCTGGTTTGAAAAAGCTAGAAGTAATTTGCTCTCCAAATCAGATAAATTATTAGATATTTCTTACGACTATCGCAAACCCAATTTTATCTATGTCCGCTCTCCTGATGGTAGAGATTTTGAGAAGTGCTTTCTTTTAGACCCAGAAGAGCGTTTTTCTCAGAAAAATATACATGATATTGAATATTTACTCGCTTATGAAGAGTGGCTTTATCAGAAAAATCAAGGCAATGAACTTCAAGCTTGTGTTGACTTAATAGCTGACATTGAAAGCGTTGTCAACAGAGCTAATGATTTAGCCTCTGTAACTGTTGATAATAGGGTAAGCGATACCCAAAAAGTTGCTGGGATTAGGGGAAATAGAGCTTCAGAGAAGGCTAAACGACGCGACTATGAGGGGTTCGAGTTAGCTAAGACAGAAACTCCTATTCCTGAGACAGTTATGCCGAGCAAAAATTCTGACTCTAAAGAAAATAAATCATTACAGCCTGACCATTTGGAGCTTCTGAGAAAGAAGCGCCAGGAGCATGTTAATGAACATAGAGAATGAGTGGGAATGGGTTAAAATTCCCAACGGGGAATGGGCTGCTGTTGCTAAATACAGAGACCACAAGTTGTCTGAATATAATACAAATCCAATAATTCGCTCTCTTCCTCCTATCTTTTCTAGAGAGAAATTTGTTGAGTATGTGACACGACTTCCGACGTGCAAATCTTCAGAAAGAGAACTAGAGCCTCAGTACAGATTTCACTGTATTGAGCGACTATCGAGATATTTTGACCCATTGAATAAAACCGTTGATTTACAACAGGTAGTTTGCGTATTAATTATGCAAGGTTATTTGAGGCGAAATCCTTTGCAACCAGAATATGCACTGCGTAGCGGTCAAATTTATCAGGCGGTGCTTTCTGGAGGAGGTTTTAACTTAGAGGAGTATGTAGATGTTCCCACCTCGGCATCTGGGTTGACAATCATTGGGCCGATACACTGTACCCCATGTATGCAGTCTTTATGCCTGACAGCAAATCAGCTATTTTGGGTTACATGAAAGGAGAGTTAGGAACATATATTTATAGAGGAATAGCAAGCTCGGTTTATCTGCCAAAATATTTTAGATTTTGTCCAAAATGCCTTTTTGAAGACTTGCATACATTTGGCGAGGCATATTGGCATCGACTTCACCAAACACCTGGTGTTCTTGTCTGCACAATTCATGATGTTGTCTTAAACGATAGCATTGTACCTATCTGGAATAATAAGTGGTATCAAGTTGGTATTGCTAGTTTGGAAAACTGTCCTATATCGAATGTAACGAGAAATTACAGTGAGTCCACTAAGAAGTGGTTACGCCTAATTGCATCTGATATTGAGTGGTTAATGACCTGTGACTTCAAATCGCTTCCTTCTAAGGAATTAGATTGGTTTCATATCCAATATATAGTTTTATTGATTAAGAGGAATTTAGCGACTCTAGACCGTCAGGTATATGAGCAAGGTTTACGACAGAAATTTTTGTCTTTTTATGGAAGTGAATTTCTTGAGGCTCTTGGTATAAATGTCAGTAATAACAACATAAATTTATCTAAAATTTTTCGATTACATTTGGAGGTTTTTGACCCGGTAATGCATCTGCTAATGATTAGATTTTTGAGGAATTCGCCTTCAACATTTTTGGCTCGTAAATCTAAATATAAACCTTTTGGTAAGGGTCCTTGGCTTTGTCTAAATCCTGCTTGCGAACACTATCTCCATTCTGTGGTTACGAAGTTAGTGATGCTCTTAAGCAATGATCTAAATTCGACCTATTCTTATATAAAAAATCCTATAGGCACTTTTGAGTGTGATTGCGGTTTTCAATATAGTAAGATTGGCGTGAATTTGACTAAAGTTGATAAGTTTCGATTTGAAAGAATCGTGACGTTTGGTCAATTATGGGAACAAAAATATTTGGAATTAAACGTTGTTGATAGACGAAATTTTCAGCAAGCTGCGTACAACCTTAGTTTTAATTATAGCAAGAGTCCAATGACTATGTTGCGTAAGCTAGAAGCTTTGTGGAAGTCTTTGAATGATAGTGTAGGAAAAGACTCCGGTTAATCAGACCCTATATTGTTGAACTTTTTTATTCAAAAAATCGACCTGCGCTCTTATACATTGCTAAACTGAACTCAACTGAGGACAGTTATTGTTCAACTTTATTTTTCTGGTATCTGTGATGGATAACCAAAAATTAAGGGTTGTAGCTCTCGAAATTGTTGAACTTTATTATTCCTCTACAGGGACTGCAATCGATTGGTGGGAGAATGAAGATTTAGAGATGCACTTGGCTCAAGGACAGCAGGTGTATGCTGAATCGTCATGGCAAGAGAAACGACACGGCAAATTGACTTAGTTTTAGCAGCGCCCAAGCCGTTGACAGTTCACCCTGCCGCAGTTTATTTGTCGAGTTTGACATCAGGTTCACGGCGGACGATGGAGAAATCACTAAATGTCATCGCCCGAATGCTGACGGCTCCAGTTGAGAGTGATGCATTGTCATTGGATTGGTCAAAGTTGCGCTACCAGCACACGGCGGCAATTCGCTCAGTGTTGATGGAACAGTATGCCCCTGCGACTGTCAACCGGATGCTTTGTGCCTTACGGCGGGTGTTGCAAGAAGCCCATCACTTGGGGTTAATCACTACTGATGATTATGCAACAGCAATAAATCTCAAAAGTGTACGGGGGGATTCACCTTTAAGAGGACGACTGTTAAAACCGAGTGAAATTGCTGCACTTTTGAACGATTGCAAAAACGACCTCACGCCAATTGGGAAAAGAGATGCAGCACTAATTGCGATTCTGAGTGGCTCTGGTCTACGTCGGTCGGAGTTCGTAGCATTAGACACGGTGGATTACAAGACAGAAGATAGTTCTTTGCTTGTACGCAAGGGTAAGGGGCGGAAGGCGAGGACAGTGTATTTGCCTTCAGGGGCGGTAGCAGCTTTAGAAGATTGGCTTGTAGAGAGAGGTAATGCGCCTGGAGCGTTAATTTGTCCTGTACGGCGAGGTGGTCATATAAAGATTGGGCGAATGACTGACCAAGCGGTGATGACGATTCTTCGCAAACGGGCGAGTTGTGCTCACGTAGCTGCTTTTAGCCCACATGATTTTCGGCGCACGTTTATTACTAATCTGCTTGCTGCTGGTGTTGATGTTTTGACAGTGAGCCGACTGGCAGGACACGCCGATCCAGCAACCACCGCAAAATATGATTTGCGCTCTGAGGAATTTAAGCGCCAAGCTGTTCAATTGTTGCACGTTCCTTACGGGGAATAAGCCAATCTGCGATCGGCAGCAGCGACTAATACCAATTGAATTCGTGAAATGGTATAAGACCCTTACCAGTAATAAAAGCAACAGCCGTATCAATAATATTTTGACAGATGGTTGATGCTGGAATTGCTACGGGGTGATGTCTATATTTATTTGTCAATTCGCGCCCGTTGTCAAAAATGAATTTTCTTCAACTGAAGCGATCGCCTGAGCCTGGGCGCTTGAGCTATCACACAGAAACTTGTGTAAAATACAGAGCAACACACGGGTAAAACTTCTGCCAATGCTCGATTACGTCAGTGCAGGGATCGCATTTTACATCACAATGCTTCCAGTACAAGAGTGGATATTGGAATCCCGCCTTGGTTATCTTGGTCGCTACTGGACCCTGATAAGTATTGCTGGCTTATTCATTGGCTTCTTGCTCTGTGCGCTGATATTTGTGCCATTGATTATTAATATGGCACTAGATCCGTTCAGATATCCAGATCGTATTGTAATGAGCGCGAGCGCTGCGGTGATTTTTGGTGCAATACTCTGGCTGGGACAGTGGCTGATGCTCCGACAGACTCAGATGACACCAAGAATTTTTGCTCCGATCAATACAGTAGTTGGAATTTCTGTCTTCTCTGTGCTGGTGTGGTTCAATCAAAAAAGTTTGCAGTGGAGCGGTGGCCCGATTCAAGGCTGGAAAACCGGACTGATCTTTCTAGCCGGTGGAACAGTTACTGGAGCCGCGACGGGTAAAGCATTAGATTTCTACTGTGGACGAGTCGAGCAGCGATTAATCAAACTTGAGAGGGAAAGGGTAGAGCAAGAAACCCAAGACAGAGAAAGGTTTGAAAAGGAAAAGAAGCAGCAAGAAATTCTAGAAACAGAAATCGCACACAGGAAAAGAATACAGCCAGAAGCGGATCTTGAAGAAGAACGTTTGTGGTACGAACAACATGGTCAAGATTATGCAGATTATGAAAATGAGGATGAGGATGAAGAATAGCACGGTTTTTGGCTTTCTCTGTTCCACAATTGTCCAGTTAGCACCATACTAGAATAAATTTTTTCTGTATATACATTTTCTGTACCACGTCTACACACACTGTTCACTTCTATGAGTCCGGTGGAAGTCAAGCGTTACAATGCTTTCTATACAATTGGCTTCAAGCGTATGTACACAATAAAGAAAATCGTTACTGGGAGGGCTATTTTGCCAGTAATAAGATTCTATACAGTTGCTCCAAACACCTATAAATACGTGAAAAATCTGACCTCACGTGGTAAACTGTCTATACCAGGGCTAAAGGGTACAAATATGACAAACGTAGAACGTGAATCGATTAACTTCCGATTACCGAAAACCCTGGTTAAAGCACTTCGCCTTGCTGCACGAAAACGTAAAACAACCGCTACAGAATTGGTAATTCAAGGTCTACAGCAGATTTTAGACGATGTGCCAGGTACAAAAGAAAGTGTAGAAAATCGTTTACAGAAACTTGAAGAAGATTTTCTCCGGTTACAAGCTAATATTGAAAACCTTTCTCTGGAAAGAGAAAGCAACATTTCTGCCAAGGTAGAAGAACTATTCTTAAAGCTGGCACGATTTGAAGGGGTATTGTTACAAATGCAAAATACCATCAACACATCAAGGTCACGCAGCAAACCATCAAGTGCTTACCCCTATCAAACGAGTGCACCAGTCAAGCTTGAACCCCGTAATGCAGAACAATTAGCCTCGCGTTTTGGCACTAGCGCGTCCACCATCGAAGAAAAACGTGCAACTTTGCGCCAAAAGGACTTTGAACGCTGGACACAAGACCGCGATTTGGGTAATCGTTCGTGGCGATTTAACGAGAACGACGGGCTTTATCATCCAGTTTATTAAACAAGTCGCAAGTCGCAAGTCGCAAGTCGCAAGTCGCAAGTCGGAAGTTGGAAGTTGGAAGTCGGAAGTACAGTTTTGTAATGGGTGCTACACCGACCACAAAACTGATCGGTTATGGAACCAGGGGACTTAAACCCACCCAATTTGGTTAACAAAACAAGACTAAAAAACACGTGCTTGCTGATATGCCACTCGATATTTTGGCACTCCAGCGGGAGCAACGCGATGGTCTTTTGCCGACCATTGGTCGGCATTTTGTTTCAATTATTTACAAGCGATCGCCTGTTGACAAGAATCAGAGAATCCACCGCGCTTGAGTACAAATGACATTCTTATTTGAGTTGGCAGCTTGCGGTAAGTTCTACATTGAAGAAAGTTCCTGGGGAGATCCATAAAAATAAATCCCCAGCCTTATTAAAACGAATAACCGACTACGCCCACGATCTACCCACGAAGGCTGGGGATTTATTTACTGGTAAGTGCCCTGGCTGGGGTTTAATTGAACGCAACTGCTGGATAAAAGCATTAAATCTGGTATTAGTTATGCCAAAGCCAGCTTCAGCACAAGCAGACAAACCTCCTTCGATGGGAAAAGTATTACTTACACATAATAAATGCCATCTGAATAATTTAATGTATCGTTTATATCCTCATTACTCAAGCCATAACGGTGTGTAATAAAAGTAGGTTTCCTTGGCGATCGCCACTATGGGAACGATTCAGTCGGTGTTTCATCTACCTGGGCGGCAAGCAGAGGGGTTTTTGGAATCGCTATTCATACTCATGGGGATTGAGCTAACAGTCCCTGATCACTCTACCCTATCTCGTCGTTTAACCAAGTTGTCAGTAGAACTGCCAGTTATACCAAAGGATAAAGCTGTTCATGTTGTGGTGGATTCGACTGGGGTAAAAGTTTATGGTGAAGGTGAATGGAAAGTCCGCACACATGGGGTTGGTAAACGACGGACATGGCGCAAGTTGCATTTAGGAGTTGATGAGAACAGTGGTGAAATTCTAGGTGCGGTGGTAACTACTAATGATATGGCTGATTGTGAAGTGCTAACAGACATATTAGAGCAGATTGATCAGCCGATAGAGCATTAAGCATTCAACAGATCGTGCCAGAGGACGTTGCATTAATGGAAGCTCTATTAGCGACCTTTGGTGAGGCATTCGATGAGGTGGAGACCTATGGAAATCCCCCTAGCGCAGACTACCTGCGGCAACTGCTCGATAGTGACTACTTCATTGCGATCGCCGCATTGAAAGAAGGTGAGGTCGTTGGCGGTCTTACTGCCTACGAGCTTAAAAAGTTTGAGCAGGAGCGCAGTGAGTGTTAAAGCAAGGTGGAGGTGTCATAGTCAATAATGCTTCTATTCTTGGACTGGTTGGTTTGCCTAATGCTTCCGTTTACGTTGCTAGCAAGCATGGTGTTATTGGTTTAACTAAATCACTAACTTTAGAACACGCTAAAGACAATATCCGGGTTAATTGCGTATGCCCTGGAGGAATTGAAACAGATATGCTAACTCGTGGTCTTGATGAAGAAGGTAAAATTCAGTTTGCATCTTTACATCCTATTGGTCGATTGGGTAAACCAGAAGAAATAGCGGGACTTAAACAAAAAATAGGATCAAAAATGAGTATAATGCTTGACTAGCA
>NZ_JAVRBM010000116.1:0-21841 GCF_034531255.1 Nostoc sp. ChiQUE01b
CCCCCTGCTCCCCCTGCTCCCCCTGCTCCCCCTGCTCCCCCTGCTCCCCCTGCTCTCTCATCTCCCCATCCCCCAATCTCACCCGTAGCGTCACCCTCCCTTGATCGGTAAATTTGATCGCATTTCCTAAGAGGTTGAGCAATACTTGACACAGTTTATTTTCGTCCGTTTCTATGTATTTAGGAATATCTGGCGCATATTCAAACAGTAATTCTAAATTTTTAGATGCAGCACGCAAGTGCAACATCTCTTCTAAGTTCTTCAACAAATGAATTAAGTCAAAGCTGCTGCAATTTAATGTGATTTTGCCAGCTTCGATTTTAGACATTTCTAGAATGTCGTTAATTAATTTGAGTAGATGTTCGCCAGCACGATTAATTATTGCCAAGTTTTCTTGATGTTCGCTAGATAGCGAATAATCTCGACTCATAACTTGGGTGAAACCAAGAATGGCATTGAGTGGGGTACGCAGTTCGTGGCTCATGTTAGCCAGGAATTCGCTTTTGGCGAGGTTGGCGGCAGCACTTCGCGCCGCTTCCCGAACGGCTGCTTGTTGTTCCTGTGCAGCGATTTTTTGCGATTGAATCAGTTCTTCTTGGGTGGTTTGCAGTTGCTCAATAACTTGCTGGAACTCTTCGGTACGTTTTTTTACTTGAGCCTCTAAGGTGCGATTGTATTCCGCTAATAACTTTTCTGTTTGTTTGCGTTGGGTAATATCAAAAAATGTGGCGATGGCAAAAGCCACATTCCCTGATTCATCATAAATTGGCTTTCCTAAAACCTCAATACGAGTAATATTGCCACAACTGCGAATTTCCATATCATCAACCCTGGTGCTTTCCCCAAGCAATGCTCTCAAAATCGGTAAGCGATCGCTGGGGTAAAGTTGATCTGTGCCGGCAAGGTAAGCTTGATATATCTCTGACAATTCTTCGACTTTAACTTCTGCGATCGCTCCTTGACCGAGAATTTGCTGCCCAATCTGATTTGTATAATAAGGTTCACCTTCAGCATCGATGATGAATACACCTACCGGCATGGCTTCTAAAAATTGAGTTAGCTGACTCTGATTATGAGATAGCGCCTCATTTAAAACTTGCATTTGGGCATTCTTTGCTTCTAAAGCACTAAAAGATGCCTGGAGTTGCTTTGCCATAGTTTCAAATGATTTGGCTAGTTCTCCCATCTCATCGGAACGCTGAATATCTGGTGTTTCCTCCCATTCACCTTGAGCAATTTTCTTCGCCGAGCTGTTTAATTGCAAAATCGGCTTAATTACCCAACGAGCAGTCAAAATCCCAATTCTTGTGGCCACTAAAAAAGCAACTATGCACAGCAAAATAGTGATGCGGGTGTTGGCATTAATTTGCTCCATAAATTCGCCTTCGGGAATCACCGCCACAATTAGCCAATCTAAACCCAGTTCGTCCTTCCAGCTTTTTACCTGTACAAAATAACGCATTCCATCGGCGGTAAAACTTAGCTGTTGCTTCCCCACAACAAACTTAAGATTGCCAAAGCGTTTGATCAAAGACTGTGTTGTGAGTTTAATTAAAGGATTTTGACTATCTAATGCTGATAGACGTTTTCCTTTACCATTAACGATCGTATATGGTGGCTCGCTAGTAGAAGAAGCCACTATTAACCCAGAACGCTCTAAAATAAAAGTTTTACCTGACTCTTTGACCTTTAACTTAGCTAAAAAGTTGCCGATTTGTGATAAAAGCAAATCAACACTAATCACCCCAACGAATTGGCGATTTTTATCGTAAACAGGATAGCTGGAAGATATGGATAAAATTTCTGGTTTATCTTCCCATTGATAAATTTGACTCCAAACTCGTTTGCCTATCTTGACTGGATCTGCGTACCAAGCTTCTACACGAGGATCGTAATTTTTGACTTCCTGTAAATGGCGGCGATTTCCTTGGTTGTCTGTAGGATAAACATAAAGTTTGCCTATACCATACTTTTGGTTAACTTCATTAATTAAAAGCTGGCCATTATCTAGACGCTCAACACCGATAAATTCACCTTTGGGATTGGCAAAGCTGTTATAACCAACATTGAAAACCTGCATTTGTTTCCAAAAGTAATTGCCGCTGGTTTGAAAGTCGGAAAGGTTGAGCAAACCTAGCTCAATCGCATCTAAGTTGATTTGATTGATTTGCTTTGGGGTTGTTAAATAGCTATCAAGATGCTGTTCAATGCGATCGCAGATTTCATTTTCTAATTGAGTAGCAAGCTCCCTTACCGCTTTTTGGCCGTTTTGATACGAAAGATAGCCCACAAGTCCCACCGCACCACAAATTTGCAAGATAAAAGGCACAATCAGAACATATCTCAGGGGCATCTTGGCATAAAGTTTGCCAACTAAGCGATTAAATGATTTGACGGGCTGAAGTTTGGATAACATTGTAGTTTTACTCTTCCCCAGCATCTACTAGGTGCATTTTGCCGTGCCAGCTACATTTTATATAAGTACAATTACTGCATACATTGCTCTTTAGGAAAATTTTATATTCTTAGTATAAAATACTACGAAATACTTATAATTGTTTGACTGACTGACTTCCTCCAACACCTAATTTTCAAACTTTGCACAGGAATAGTCCACTATAGAAATCGGCTATGTGGGTACGCCATCGCACCTGAATTTGCTCAGTTTTATCTGGCAATATTTCCACAAATTTTCTCAGATGAACTGAAATTTAACCAATAATTTCCAGTATGCCATTCTAAAATTCAGGTCGCCATTAGCACCCAATCCTAAATTTAATTTTTAATTACTAATGTCTTGATTTTTTGGTCTGGAAACCTCTAGACTTGTACAAAAACTTATATTTATAGCAACAGACATATTGGTTAGGACATCATATCTTGATGACAAGGGAACAGGGAACGGGGAACAAAGAAATGTCCTAACAATTGTGGCGACTGCTATAACTACAACAATTTTAGAATTGTCATGCAAATACACAGCATAAGCAAAAAAAATCCAAAAAAATTTACTTTGGATTATTTATTTTGACGAAATGTTAACTTTGTTGTACAATTATATTAACTTCATCACCGATTTGTAAAATTTTTCCGGCTGATGATGGGGGGAGTTGAGTATTGATACTCAATCTATAAAAATGATTAAAAGGCGATAAAGCAACCCAATTTGGCAGAGTTGCTTGTCGCTGGGTTGTAAAGATTTTTTGAAAGTTTGGGTAAGCTTCCCCTAAGTAAGAATTGCGTGTTGGGACTATACAACGCTGACATGGGTTAACCCCAAAAAAGTGTACATCTCCCACTTGAAAAGAGACTAAATCACCTTGTTCGCTAAATAGCTGATCTTCCCAAAATGCTGGTACACCACCAATCTCGATGTTGGCACGCATCCGACGGCGCATTTCATCTACACTTAAACCAGGAAACCAAGAAGCTACTTCTGCCAATGTGGCTGTACTAATTACCGTTGGGCCAAGTGAGTTTGTATCGTCAGGAAAACCCATCAAAGAGTTTTGTCGCAATGTGACAGCAAACTCAAAATAATCACTCAAAGTTGCTTCTAATGCTTGCCGTTCCTCATCCAGATGAAAAATTTGTTGTAAGTTGTCATCAGGAATTTGTAACGAGATAGTTCTATTTAAGAGTGCAAATTGTGCTCTTAGTAAATGGATTTTAGCATGACGCTTGCCATTGACAAATCTACCTTGTTCGTCAAAAATGGCAAACTCGCGGTCATACTGTAGCGCGCCACTGGTAAGAACTCTAGCGTTCTCAACTTCAACACCATCCAGTGATTTAACTGGATACAGTAAAATCTTAGCTAGGTAAGGCGTCACGTCGCTTCGCTCCAAATTCAAAATTCAAAATTCAAATATTTTAGACACCCATAAATAAATTTAGTTGCTCTATATCCTTTTCGTTTTCGGTCATAGCAATATTTGGATTTGAGATTTGGCGAAAAATCGCAGCGTCTCCTCTTATACCGTTTCACTTTAAGATTGATACAAATAGGAGGCAGTGCGGTCTTGGGGTTTCCCCAAGTGGAGCAACTGCCGTGCAGCAGGGGAGCAGGGGGAAAGAATTAGAGATTGATTATTTGTATCAGACATTTCGTGAAATAGTATTAGCGTTTGGCTTTGCCAATGCTAAGAGCGAACTGAACTTTTCAAGACGGATTTTGGATTTTAGATTGGTGATTTAGTAGTCCCCAATCTAAAATCTAAAATTCTTTTGTTAATGAGCGATTTGAGCAATATTGTTGGTTAATTATGGATATATTGGCGATTTATCGATTCCACCAATATGATTTAAAGGCCAGAAGCGAACTACAGCACGTCCAATAATATTCTGGCGCGGGACAACACCCCAGCAGCGGCTGTCATAACTACTGTTACGATTATCACCCAGTACTAAATATGAATCGGCTGGTATAGTCTGGGGTTTGGCCAAAAAAGGTGGCTGTGGTCCTGATTGGCAAACATCAATAACTGTAGTCTGCCCAGAACTGAGGTAATTAGATTCTGGCAGAGGTTTGTTGTTGATATAGACTTTGCCATCCTGAAGTTGTATTTTTTCTCCAGGTAAGCCAATTATACGTTTAATAAAAGCATCTTGATATTGTTCTTTTTGTAGTTCTTTCGTCGGTGAAAATACTACTATATCTCCCCGTTCCGGGTCAGCAAATTTATACTTCAACTTATCGACAATAATTTTATCTGCCTCCCACTGGTTTGGCGTACCATGCAGAGTTGGTTCCATTGAGCCAGAAGGAATCCAGCGTGCTTCAGCAACAAAGGTACGAATTCCCAGAGCCAGAACAATGCTTAATACAATTGTTCTACCTAGCTCTGCGATCCAAGAATTATCGGGTTGTTGACTAGAGTTGTTATCAGACACTTGATTATGCATGAAATTACTTAACTTAACGAAAAACGTAGGTAATTAACTCGCCTAGTGAGACTTTATCTGTTAATCTTAACGGGAAAATTTTAATTTCCTAGTTATGTTTGCATCTTCACTACCAATTTTAGATTGTGGATTGTGAAGGAGGCAGGGGGTTTGAATTTAGATCAGGGTTCTATATGAGACGCTCTCACATTCAACCCTATCTAATTACAGTCCACCAAATCGGAGATTTTGTGGGGGACTTAAACCTTTGTTGCCTCTCTTGTTAAAAATAAACTTTTTTTTAAGGCGGGGCAAAAATTGGTTACTCCGATCGCGAATAAGTTTAACCTAAAAGCATGGTTCTCTGTAATACATAGCTCCCTGTTTAAACTTGGTTATCTCTATGTCATCTCCAAAAATGTTACTGATTCGCCGCGCTCGCATAATCTTACCCGATGGTGAACTGATGGTTGGGGATGTGTTGACGCGCGATCGCCAAATAGTCGAAGTTGCGCCGGAAATCTCCCAAACAGCACTAGCCACTGAAATTGACGCAGAAGGCTTAACTTTGTTGCCAGGAGTTATCGATCCGCAGGTACATTTCCGAGAACCTGGACTAGAACACAAGGAAGATTTATTCACCGCCAGTTGTGCCTGTGCTAAAGGGGGAGTCACTTCATTTTTAGAAATGCCCAATACGCGCCCCCTAACAACGACACAGCAGGCATTAGACGACAAACTAGAACGGGCCTCACACAAGTCCTTGGTTAATTATGGCTTTTTTATTGGGGCAACAGCAGAGAATTTACCAGATTTGGTTTTAGCAAAGCCAACACCGGGAATTAAGATTTTCATGGGATCGATGCATGGTCAGTTGTTGGTTGATGGCGAAACAGCATTGGAGGCGATATTTGCTAAAGGCGATCGCTTAATTGCCGTTCATGCCGAAGACCAAGCTAGAATTAACCAACGCCGTCAAGAATTTGCCAACATTCACGATCCAGCCGTTCACTCGCAAATTCAAGACGATCGAGCGGCGTTGCTGGCAACCCAACTAGCATTAAAACTTTCTCAAAAATATCAACGTCGGTTGCATATTCTCCACATGTCAACAGCGCTGGAAGCAGATTTGCTGCGTCAGGAGAAACCGAGTTGGGTGACAGCTGAGGTAACACCACAGCATTTGTTATTAAATACTAGTGCTTATGAAACAATTGGCACATTAGCACAGATGAATCCCCCTTTGCGATCGCCCCACGATAACGAAGTTCTCTGGCAAGCTTTGCGCGATGGTGTGATTGATTTCATCGCTACAGATCACGCACCGCACACCTTAGAAGAAAAAGCTCAAGAATACCCCAATACTCCTTCGGGAATGCCTGGGGTAGAAACTTCCCTCGCTTTGATGTTAACTGCGGCGATGGAGGGAAAGTGTAGTGTGGCTCAAGTTGCGAACTGGATGTCTAAAGCTGTAGCTGTGGCTTATGGTATTCCGAACAAGGGAGCGATCGCACCTGGTTATGATGCCGATTTAGTGCTTGTAGATTTAAACACATACCGCCCAGTCCGGCGGCAGGAACTTTTAACCAAATGTCATTGGAGTCCTTTTGAAGGCTGGAACCTAACTGGCTGGGCTAAAACCACTATTGTCGGCGGTGAAATAGTTTATGACAAAGGCGAGGTAAATACGCAAGTGCGGGGTCAAGCTTTAACTTTCTTATAGCAAATATTTATTTAACCTGATTAAAAACCTGAATTTACAGCAATCACATTTCTGTACCTCACAACATTAGACTTCTTGCATAAATCCAAAATAAGAACCCCACCCCGCCTTTGACTTACGTCAAAGTCTCCCCTAAGAGCAGGCTCTTAGGGTCTGGGGGTAGGGTTTAGGGGACTTTTGCAAGAGACCTCCATGAGCCTTCGGCTCACAACCAAGGATGAAAGTAGACTTTCAAGAGAGGTCTATTGAAATTTGCTGTATTTCTAAGTGTTTTAAGTTAAATCTTCAAGTCAAGACGAAAGACTGATTATTGTACAGACGGCGATTCATCGCGTCTCTTGCTTTAACCGAACAGTATTCAGGGAGGCTCTGCCTCTAGGACAGCATTCCCAGTCGAAGACTGGGAACGAGACAATATCTAAAAGCAATTCTCTAAAATAAGGCAACAGATGTAAGCAGGGATTGCCTTGCTGCATCTAAATTTCTCAATTGCGAATTGCGTTAGCGCAGCGTTAGCGAGTCCGCGTACTCTTTCAGAGAAGCAAGCTACGCTTTTAGCGTCTCGTAGAGAGCGTCATTGCGAATTGCGAATTGGTATAAAAGCTGGTTCTAGGCTGGCTTTCACGTTAACTTGACACCAATGCTATGCGTACCCCTTCTATGGAGAAGCAAGCTATACGTAGTGTCTCGTAGAGAAGGCGCTTCGTTAAAAAAAACTTAGGTATTCTTCCAGTCGGATAAATCGAATAAGTCGGATAAGAGTAAACAAGTTAATGGAACCGTATTGTGATTTATCTCATGATGCTTGTCCACAGAAATAATCAAAGAGAATTGCTATGTCCTTCAAAATTTTGGCTTTAGATGGTGGCGGTATTCGTGGAGTTGTTGCAGCACGAATACTTCAACAAGTAGAACAAGAAATTAAAAATCAGGGAAAAGGAGAGTTTTTACACGAATATTTTGACATGGTTGCTGGTACTTCTACTGGTTCGATATTAGCAGGAGGGATTGCTCTTGGAAAAAAGAGTGATGAACTCATTAATCTGTATAAAAATAGAGGTAAAGATATATTCCCTCTGGAGATAAAAGAGCGCTACAAAAACTTTCCGTCCATCATCAAATCAATTATTCAGGTATTTTCCCCATCTAAATATTCTCATGATGGAATTACTAGCGTCCTCAAAGATGCCTATAAATCCACAAGAATCAAGGATCTTGAAAAACCTATTCTTTTGATTCTTGCTTACGATACGCTATATCGCAACACAACCTTTTTTACAAATTGTCATCCCGATTTAGGAGACAGATGGTACGATGACTGTTATTTATGGGAAATATGTACCGCTTCTGCCTCAGCACCTACTTTTTTTCCACCATATAAATTAGAACCTGTAGATAAACAAAAATTTGGTGACTGGGAATTCCCACATATTGATGGAGGAGTTTCTGCTAATAATCCTGCTCTTGCAGCTTTGAGTTTAGCGATGAGGATTAGCCAGTCTTCAGTATCTCCAACAATCAAGCAACAATATAAACTACATAATCTGCAATTGGAAGATATTTCTATACTTTCTATTGGCACAGGTCAAAGTGGTCAGCCATATCAATATAAGCAAATCAGCAAATGGAGAGGCTTAGACTGGATCAAAAATCTTACTAACATTTTTATGGAACCTACATCTGAGATTGATAGTACGATTTGCCGACAAATCATGGGTGGATATGAGTCTAAACGTTACTTACGTCTTCAGTTTGACTTAAATGAGACATTTAAACCCAAGCCAAAAGAGACTTATAAAGATCCTCGCATTGTATTACCTCCAGAAGAGCGGAAAAATAAATTTACAGGTGAAAAAGTCACTGAAGAAATAGATGATACTAATTCCGAAATTCTTCAGCAGTTAATAAATACTACCTCTGCATTCATCGAGCAAGGTCTTACGTACTACACTAGAGACGATTCTGGTTCTCCGATAATAAAAGCGATCGCGTCTTTTATTAGAGAGAACTAACGAGCTGTGTCATTATTTACAAGTGTCTACAATTGGTTGGGTTTGAATACCCATCCAATTGATTTTTACATCCCGTTCAAGACTTTTTCTGGATCGTTCCATCAACTTAGATAATCAAAAAGCGATGCCTACGGCGGTAAACTACGCACGTCAGCTCTAGCAATAACTGCCTTCTTTGATAAATTATCAAAATTGTATTTAATTTACTAATTAAAATTTGCTTTTCTGATAAAGTTTAGTAAAGTCAAGCTTTACCTCTTCTTTGTACTACTACTATCACATCGTAATAATACCTAAATTTTTTAATTATTAATTAACGAGGAGAAGATATAAGACAATACGGTTCAGTTAAGGAAATTTCTCCCTTGAGGCAGGCAGGGGGAGCAGGGGATGCAGGGGAAGCAGGGGGAGAAAAAAAAGCTTATCTGAACCGTATTGAGATATAAGAAATCTTTTAGCAACACAATAGAATGTGTAATCCAATACATTTTTATCAGCCCTGTTTTGTGTTGTTGCCGCAGTATTTCCCGAATGTTTTCTATGAGAACTGAGGCAGAGAAAATAATATGTTTTTAGACATTTTAGCTAGCCTGCAACGGTTATTTGTTGGTTATATTCCAGCCGCTGTATTGGGTAGCTTCATTGGATATTTAATCGGGATAAATAGCATGATTTATCAGCTATTTCGGCTGATATTTCAGATACCACATAGTATCCCTCCTATAGCTTTGCTTCCTATTGCCCTAATCACTTTTCAAGAGAGCGATTCCGCTGCTATTGTAGTAGTTTTTGTGGGAACTCTCTGGACGATGATTATTAATACGGCAATAGGTATGCAGCATTTCAAAAGACAGAATAGTAACTTTCGTGTAGCTATATTTCATATATTTCATGCCTTGAAAGTTAGTATTTGGGTAGCCTGGTTTATTGTTATTGCCACAGAAATGTTAACAGGCCCGAGAGGACTTGGCTTTACCCTCTGGGATGCTTATAAAGCTGGCAATGCTGATTACATAATCCAGGTAATTTTATACATCGGTATCATTGGTTTTTTGCTGGATCAGTTACTAGATTTCGCAGCTTATATTCTCTCGCAAATGGTTTCAGATGGGAAAAAATCTTCTTAAACTTTATCGAACAGAATTCAGGAGTCAGGAGTCAGGAGTCAGGAGTCAGGAGTCAGAATTCAGAATGAATTGTGTACGACTGGCGGGTAGCGCAGCGTAAAGCCTTCTCTTTTCCCAAAGGGAGACGCTACGCGCAGCTTCTTGTAGAGAGCGTCTTGATTCTGAATTCTGAATTCTTCTTTATCTAAGCTTGCGGATTGCACCCTGCCAGCTAATAGTTTGCTTGGCAGAACGTATTCCTAAAGAACGAGTTGCTACGACTTCAATATCAATGTTGACACCAGGGCGTAAAGCTTCGTCAGGAATTTTGAGCTTGCCCAAAGCTAGAGTAAAACGGTTGTAGTCACGAGTCACAAGTTCGGTGGGAATATCCCCTTCAAATTCAGTTTTGTAGCCAGAAAAACCGTGCAAGCTATCCTGGGCGCGGAATTTCACGCGAAACTGAGTATTAATGGCATCAGACTTGGCTGCCAAATCAACTATTTTTAAATTGAGGTTTTGTCCAGCATCGGCAAACTCTGCCACAGCTAACCGCGTGACATCTTTTTTGGGAATGGCATGGTTAACGGTAAATGTTGTAAAGTTAGCCTCACTTTTGGTGTTACCCTCAACCCATAATTCCTCAGAAAAAGTAATTTCTACTTGTTTGTTATCAGTTAAATTTAGTGTTACAGCTTGATTGCCAAAGCTGGTAATGGGTTGTCTTTCTTGCCAAACTATTTGAAAAGCCTCTTCTAGACGCTGTTCAAACTCAAGGTAATTATCAGCGATCGCAGAACCAGGCGCAAGTAGAGAAGCTGCCCCCATGCGTTGATTCCACTTATTCTTCGAGAGGTGGAACTGTTTGTTTATCAGTTCCGAAATTGCTAGCTGCACTGTTGGAGTATCAGCTGCCAAAGGTTCCTTGCGATTGACAATACCCAAAGTTCCTAAGTGCCCTTGGCTACCATCGCTACCATCGCTGCCATCTCGTCCATCGCTACCATCGCTACATCTATAAACCTTTTCAGTACACTTATAATCAGGGCTACCAGGAGTTCCCTTACAGGTTTTTACTTCCCATCTCCGTCTGTGACAGTTACAACCCTCCGTACCGTTGCTACCTCTACCGCCGCGTCCACCTTCCCCACCAGTTGCTCGAACAGAAATGTTCCGTAAGTCTGTCAAATTGCTGTAATACACTGTAATAGAACCACCATTTCCCCCGTCTCCTCCTTTGCCACCATTACCGCCACTACCACCATCTGGTGCGTTTATGTCATGGCTGACGCGCTCGTCGCGTTGGGAACCACAGTCAGGTTGATAACCATGTTCGCCGTCTTCCCCATCTTCACCATCTTTACCCGACAAGTTAAGATTTATAGGTGAACCATTGACAAAAATATTTTGGTTTTCACCGCTGCTACCATCTCTACCCTCACGTCCATCGGTTCCTGCCCGTCCATCTCTGCCATAATTTCTGGCTACTTTATAGTATTCGTCAGAGGCAACGGCTGGACAGAAAACTGAACCAGAGGCAGGCAAAAAGCTAGTAAATAAGCAGAATGTCAGCAGTAGTGGCAGCTTACTCCTAAAACCATTGTGCATCTAGTTATACCCAAAACTTTAGTTGAATTATCTACTCCTGACGCTGACCTTCAACAATTTGCTCCCTCTTGTCCTGTGATATCGAAGTGTGACACACTTATGAAAAAGGATTAGCTTCTGTTACCACTTCCGGCAGTGGAATAAACTCTGTTTCATCTGGCACGCTAGCAAAGCGAGAGTTGCGCCAATCAACTTTAGCTTGCTCTATTCGCTCTGCTCGGCTAGAGACAAAATTCCACCATTTATAGCGTGTACCTAACGGCTCACCGCCAATAACAATACATCGAGCCGCAGATGTAGCAGAAACCTCAACCCGATCGCCTGGCTCTAGAATAGCGAGACGATATTGCTCCAGCAGTTCATCATTAATCCTCAATCCCTCTGTGACACTGTATACTGCCCTTTGTGAATAATCTGTAGGGATAGTGAAGTGGGTGTTGGCAGACAACACTGCATCTAAATAGAGGATAGGTGAGAGAACTTTCACAGGTGAGGTATAGCCAAATGCTTGTCCAGCAATAAGTTTGATGATAACGCCATTCTCTTCCCAGGTGGGAAGGATTTCAGCAGGATAGTGAATGAACGTTGGCTCAGTTTCTTCGTGTTCAACAGGCAGGGCTACCCAGGTTTGAATGCCATGAATAGTAGTTTCTTGCTGACGGTCAAAGTCAGGTGAGCGTTCTGAATGGACAATCCCCTTGCCCGCTGTCATCCAGTTGACTGCACCTGGTTGGATTTCCTGCACAGTACCCAAACTATCGCGATGCATCAAAGCACCATCAAATAAATAAGTTACCGTTGCCAGATTAATATGAGGGTGTGGTCGGACATCGATGCCTTGATTGGGGGGCATAACCGACGGGCCAAGATGATCGAAAAAGATAAACGGCCCAACCATTTGGCGATTAGGATATGGCAAACTGCGGCGGGCAGAAAAACCACCCAGATTTTTAACTTCGGGTTCAATCAGTTGAAGAATTGCCATAAATCATCGCAGGTGATTAGTAAATGCTGTAATTATTATAAGTATATTTACTTGTAAATAAGCTAATCTTGTTTTGTAGAGTTGAAGCCAATGCGATCGTCTGTTCTTCGATAGTTTTTTACCTTATAGGCACTTCAAATTATCAAACTTTTTTCAAAGCTTTCTTGTTTTTTGTAGCATACTCCTTTTTCAGCATTGATAGAGCTGCAAGGATTACACCTATACCAACGAGAGTAGACGGTTCAGGAATGGAGGAAGAAGATGTATTGATACGTTGAGCAAAGATACCTTGTTGGCTACCTGGTGTATCCCAAGCGATTACAAACTCTCCTAAATCATTGTTAGGAATAACTGACGAATAAGAGATTTGTTTTCCTGAAGCAACAGTGAAGGGATCACCGATTAGATTGCCTGATGTACCGATAAACTGCCCAATTAAGCCAGAGTCGTTTATCCATGCAAGTAGATAAGTTTGTAATTTTTCATTAAAAGTAACAGAAAAATTATTATAATATAAATTTCTACTGAAAATAATCTCACTGCCGATTGGTGTCCCATTCTCATCAATAAACTGGCCACGGATTTGTCGCTCTTCAAAAAGAGCATAAACAACGAGGAATTGTTTACTAATAGGGTTAAAAATTGTGCTAATGGATGCTAGAGGCGGTACACCTGAGTAAAAATCTGGTGGCGGTACAATTTCAAGTTGTTTGCTTATCAGTCCACCGTCTGCATTAATAAAACGACCTTGTACTGTATAGTTGGGAGAACTTCCTTGCTGCCGCCAAGTTGCTAAGTATCGGTTGTTAACACTGTCCAATGCAACCTGTCCATTGAGAGCGCCATCACCAAAAGGATCAAGACGAATGTTAGAATTAATTAAGGTTCCATCCGATTTAATTCGCTGCCCTAAGATTCTGTTGTCCGGGATTGGATCTGGGTCGAAGTAGTCGAAGCCTATAGCTGTCTGGAAGTATTCGTTAACTTCAGGATTATAAAGTAGATTAATTTGTTGCCCTGCACTACTGATTAAAAATTTGTCTCCAATGAACTTGCTGTCTGCTGTTAGTAGTTGACCTACAGAGTTATTATAAGGAAAAATTGAGCTTCCTTGAACTAGAACACTTACTAAGTATTGATTATCAGTGCTGTTATAAGCAATAACTGGCTCGCTATAAGAAATAAATGTATCACTAGCTGGATCTCGAGATAAGTTGATGTTTCCCTCAATTAAAGAACCTGTAGTGGAAAACCTCTGTGATGCCAAATCTGCTTGCCCTGTTGAATTACTAAATCTCCATACAGCTATGTACTCTTTATCAATACTGTTGTACGCTAAGGATGGACTAGTTGGGAAGTATGAACTTCTGCCTTGTGATAGTTGAATAGGGTTGCCAATTAGCGCTGCATATGCAGAGTTAATTCCTATCGTTGTTAAAGTCAAGACAGTGGTAGAAATAACAAATTTAATTTTTTGGAAAATTTTTCTATTCATTACATTTATACAGTTCAAAATTTGCAACTATTTTACCAACTAACTGGTAAATCTCCTCATCGGATAACTGACTCACTCACACACCTTAAAGCGATGCGGTCTTTCGATTCAGTACGTTTTGACACACGCCACTGTTGCAGAATGCGATCGCTTGAGGTTGCTCAGTTTTCCAAGCAATATAGTTCACACGACCTTGGCGATCGACATACAGACGCAACAATCTGTCCCAAGGTTCAAAATCAATCATTATTGCTGTGTTTATATGTTGTCCGTTGTTTTTACTTATACCTATACCAATTGAATCCTCAAAATAGAATGAAATAGCCCTGATTTAGAGCTAAGGGAATTCTTTGGTTTTGCGATCGCAACGTAGAGTTGAATTTGTACAAGTATTTATTTAACGAATTATAACAATACTATCTTTGGCAACTTGAAATCAGCGATACACTGAGGAAAATTCCTTGAGGAAGCGTTGATGGCACGGTCAAATGGGGTTACAAGTGAAACGTCTGTAGAGGAATTACCTACAGTTTCAGACAAAAATGCGATCGCAATTGAAAATCCGCCTGAGCCAGTGGAGGATGCCCAGGATATTGATGACATATTGAACTCACTAAAAACCTTACTGAGTTCTCTAGAAAAGCTCCAAAAAGTCCGGCAGGAAGTGGGCGATATCAAACCGTTGATTGGGCGGATGCTTGATGGAGAACTAGTTGCTGGTGAAGAACTTGAGCAACTCAAGACAGGTGTGAGCAGTCTTTCTCGGCTTGTTCGTGCTTATAATGACCATCAAGTAGCGTTGGCTAAAGCACAACCTGCTAGAAACTTACTAGATCAAGTACTGAAAGAGCGCAAAGCTAATTGAGTTGAAACTGGGGATTAGGGAAGAAATTCTTTGGATATTTGGTTGAAGTCCCAATCTCCAATTTAAGAAGCGATCGCACTTTTTTGAGAGAATGCGATCGCTGTAAACTGAAGATGTAACTCAAACTTGCAGTTATCCCCATGAATTCTTTACAAGACTACACTACTGTTATCTGTCCCGATAACTGACTTAACGTTGAACAAGGTATCTCAATTATTACTACTGTTCCTCGTCTACATCTCCCCAGAACAGCTTGACAAACTCCTCAGCCGCAGCAGGCTCAATTTCCCGTAGTGCCTTGCGAATTTTCACTACTGTATCACCCGGTGGATCTGCAACTTCATTCACCCAGCCAAAAACGCTAGAACGATTAACTTCCATAACTACAGCCAATCGATTTTGGGTGATGCCATAAATTTCTAGTACCCGTTTGAGAGCTTTTCCTGCTTTTGCCATGCCTCCGATTTTGTCAGAGGCTTATAATCAAGTAAATGTTTGTAACTACGAACAAAATGGTAAGCTATTTATGTTCGTGATTACAAACATAAGTTCTAGTAACAATTTAGGTCAACTCTAATGAACAGAAGCTCTCTAACTTCCATGCAACCAGATTCAGACCGAGAACCTGTTAGTTTTCTCGTTATTGGTTCGCGCCAGACTGTCACCAATGCTATTCACACACTCTATAGAATGGGTTTTGCACAGATTAGCGAGTGGAGTCCACTTTTACCTGCTTCTGAACCAGGCAAAGTGATGAAGATTTTAACCCGAAGCGTTCCAACAGACTCATAACTGTATCTGCAATTGTGTTGCGTTAGCGTAGCTTACCGTAGGTATCGCCTTTAGATATAGCTACGGCAGCAAGGTAGATCATTAAAGTAAGTAGGGCATTATACTCTACTTACTATTAATATTTTTCTCAATTATTGGCTAATAACCTAAAATAGGTTATGATGTATAAAGTCTAGTATTACTTGCAAGGTAGGTATCATAATGAAGACTAATAAAGAGAATCTACCCTTAGATCAGATTCTCTTAGAGGATAGCTTACAACTGCTAAGTAATCTGCCAGATGAATGTGTTGACTTAGTTGTATCTTCTCCACCTTATAATCTAGGCAAAGAATACGAATCAAGGCAGGCTCTTGAGATTTATTTGGCAGAACAAACAGCCGTGCTGCTTGAATGTAGCCGAATTCTCAAAAATACAGGTTCGCTATTTTGGCAAGTTGGTGCTTTTTCTGATCGAGGAATGCTGATTCCTCTGGATATTCGCTTTTTTCCGATTTTAGAGTCATGCACATTAATTCCTCGCAACCGAATTATATGGGCTAGGCAACATGGTCTTCATGCCCAGAAAAAGTTTTCTTGTAGACATGAAACTATTCTTTGGTTTACTAAATCAGATAACTATAAATTTAATATAGATGCTATTAGAGTTCCGCAAAAGTATCAAAATAAGAAACATTATCGGGGAAATCGGAAAGGCGAACTTTCATGCAATCCAGAAGGTAAAAATCCTGGTGATATTTGGCTATTTCGGAATGTTAAACACAACCATGAAGAACAAACTATACATCCCTGCCAATTTCCAGAAGACTTGGTAACTAGAATTATATTAGCTACAACTGACAAAAATGATATTGTTTTAGATCCATTTATGGGATCTGGTACTGTGGCGGTGGTTGCAAGAGATCGTGAACGCCATTTTCTTGGGTCAGAAATTGAACCAAAATATCATCAAGTTGCGTTGCATCGTCTTAGTGGCAATCCAGATAAAAATGGTAGTTTTCCAAATTTAAAAACATTGCGCGATTATGTTGAAAAAACTGGTCAATCTATTGATAAATTTAAGTTTGATGTGCAAGTAGGAAATAAAGCTTCGGAACGCAACAAAGCAAAAATTTATCCAGAAGAGTATCACTTGCAAGAAATGGAAGATAGATTAATCTATGAAGAATCTGCTTTTGCAGCGAATCTCAGAGGTGAAGAAATTCCAATAGATCCAAAGCTTAATGGTAATGGGAAAAAGACTTATTTGCAAAATAAAATAGTAAAACCTATAGAAGAAGTAGAACAAATTGAACTGAGATTATGGAGTTAATAGATTAATTTTTATAATAAGTTAAGTAGACAACGACTACGGGCTGAACGTCCGGCAATAATTTGGCATTCACGATTAACTCTAGTATTCACAGTTCTAGAATATCTTTTAGATAAATACTCAGTCCAGATAATAGGCACTATTGTATTTTGTTGTTCAAATAATCCAACCAGTCTGATTGGTACATCAAAAACTTGGTTTTTAGCCAAAGCTGTTAACTGATTAACAGCTTGCTCGTAATAAAGAGTGCTATTGGAAGCAGGAAACATCAGAGCCTTTGTTACTATAATTACTAGATTAGTCGGGTATCCAACAAATTCAGTTTTAGCTTTGAAGAACAATTCTGAGCGCAAAGTGTTATTGAGTAGAAAGGGATAGTTAGAAAATTGAATTTCAATAATAATGCCAGCTTTAGCAAAATCAACATCTGTACCTAAAAATCTGTAAGGTATTGGAATAGGTATATTTGATTGCCAACCATCATGAATAAAGGCAGCTTTAATGTATTCGTTTGTACCTACTGGATCGAATATTGCATTACCCTGAATTCCAGCTTGATCTGAAGCCTTGATGTGCAAAGGCATTTTAGTGAGAATGTTACTAATCTCATGCCATTCGTTCTGATATTGGGTATTAATTATTGTATCTGCTGCGTTCAAGTCTACATATTGAATAATGATTATTATGTCTCCTTTTGGTATCTCAACAGTTCTTTGATAAAAGCAAGCGGATCGATTTCAAGAACTTGGGCAACTTGTAAAAATTCAATCACGTCAAGACGACGCTCTCCACGTTCATACTTTGATACATAAGATTGCGGAAGCTCTAGCTTTGCTGACAACTCTGCTTGAGTAAGCTTGGCAGCTTTGCGGGCTTCGATAAGTAGCTGGCGAAACCGATTGTAATCTTCGCTGAAAACTGATTTAGGCACTTTAGCTTGCCTTTTTTCTGGCGATGGTTTATTCGATCTCGATGAGAGTTATTACATATTGCTAAACTCAGTTAAATTCTAAAACCTAATATGGGATAAACCCAAAATAGGTTTTTAGCAGCTATTATGAAGACAACATGTGCGTAGGCGTTGACGTAGCCTCTCCAAGAATTGCCCGTCGTAGACATCACACCCTTAATTCCCCAAGGTCATAAATGTGAAGTCGCTACATATCTAAATCTGTGGTTCATTTGAAGGATATCAAATTTTGCAAAATATCTATTTATGATGATTAACATTGCACCTGCCATTGTAATACTAGGTCAAAATAGTTTGACAGTAGCACGTAAAATAATCAGCGTCTTACCAGGGGCAACACTATACGGTTTGGAGGGTCGCACATCAGGAGTTGATGTCAGCTTTACGAATTTTGGCGAGACGCTACGCGAGTTATTTATGCAGGGAAGGCCGCTGATTGGCATTTGTGCCGCCGGCATTTTAATTAGGACGCTAGCTCCGGTAATCTCGGATAAACGACAGGAACCACCAGTGCTAGCTGTAGCTGAAGATGGTAGTGCTGTTGTCCCTCTCTTGGGCGGACTTGGTGGAGTCAACGATTTAGCACGTCGCATTGCTGAAGCGCTGGATGTCAAACCTGCAATTACGACCACAGGTGATTTACGTTTGGGCACAACGCTGTTATCTCCTCCCCCTGGATACCATTTAGCGAACCCAGATGACGCCAAGAAATTTATCTCAGATGTGCTAGCTGGGGCGCAAGTTAAGCTCAAAGGAATAGCGCCTTGGTTGAGTGATAGTAAATTACCGATAGATCCAAAAGGAGATTTGACCATCCAAGTTACAGAACGTTTGGTGACTCCTACAGCCAACTGTCTTGTTTATCACCCAGCAACGATCGCGATCGCAATTAGTGGCATGATTGATGATCCAGTAGCTTTAGTACAACAGCTACTAGCTGATGCCAAACTAGAAGCAGCATCAGTCGCCGGGGTATTTGCACCCATCACCACCGCAGCCAATCCCGCAATCCACGCCCTAGCTAGCGCCTTGAAAGTGCCCGCCCGCTTTTTTACCCCAAATCAGTTAGAAAGTCTACTTTCACAAGGTTATAGCCCCGCCCAAGCTGTAGCGATCGCTGCCACAGGCACATCCCCGATTACTCCTTCTACTCCCAACATTGCGATCGCTATTGCCCCTGAAGTAATTGACCCCAACACCATCGGTCAGCCACGCGGACGGTTAGCGATTATTGGTACGGGCCCTGGTGGTTCGCTGTGGATGTCTCCCGAAGTGAAGGAGATACTCAAGTCGGCAACTGACTTAGTGGGTTATAAAACTTATTTAGATTTAGTTGGTTCTTTGGCTGATGGTAAGCAACGGCATGAATCTGACAACCGGGAAGAAGAAGCACGAGCAAAGATGGCCCTGGATTTGGCTGCATCTGGGCGATATGTAGCTGTAGTTTCATCTGGCGACCCAGGTATCTATGCAATGGCAACAGCGGTTTTTGAGGTATGCGATCGCGATGCTAAACCCGAATGGGACAGTATCGACATTCATGTGGCCCCAGGTATCTCTGCAATGCAGGCAGCAGCAGCAGCCATTGGTGCGCCCCTTGGACATGACTTCTGTGCTATTTCCCTTTCTGATATCTTGAAACCTTGGTCTGCGATCGCCCAACGAATTGCGGCTGCTGGCGAAGCTGATTTCGTCATTGCTTTTTACAATCCTGTTTCCAAAGAGCGTACCTGGCAGCTGGCAGAAGCAAGAGATATTTTGCTGCGACATCGAACACCAGATACACCAGTAGTGTTGGCCCGGAATCTTGGTCGGCCAGGACAAACGGTAAAAGCGATCGCACTCGATCAGTTAACACCAGCAAGCGCTGATATGCGGACAATTATTCTCGTTGGTTCCACAAAAACCCGAACTATCAAGCGTAGCGATGGTAATATCTGGGTTTATACGCCGCGTCGCTATACTGAACAGTAGTTGCTAACGCAAACGCTCCCCTCCCCTTAGCAAGGGGTGGGGTATTAAGGACTTTTGCAAGAGGTCTAATCTTCCAATCGCTCGAGCTAGTTTAATACAAAATTACTGTAAGTTATTTGAACAGAAGGTTATACCCTTTTTCAAAGATTTCCACCCAGATATATTGATTGTTATATCAAGTCCGGTTAATCACTTATGATTACTGGATCTGTGCAAAAATCCCAAAAGCCTCTTTCTCCCTGCCCCCTGCCCCCAGCAAGAACTGCGGTCTAAATGATAGATGCCAACCAGGTGAATTGACTTTCTAAAATTAATTTACAGCCCCATGATTACGTTATCTTGACTGATTATTGCTTAGAAATTCCACCGCGAATTATTTTTGGTTTAGAGGGAGGTTATGAACTAGAAAGTCTCTATCTGCCCTTGAGAGTTCCCAAAAACATGCAACAGCAACTGGTACATCGTCAAAATTTTGAATTCCCACAACAGCAGTCACAGTTGTGCTACTATACAACTCGTCTATGTACTTCATTCAAACGAAAATCCCAATATGTCTCACCTAGCGAAGAGTCAGAATTTATTCTGAATTCTGTACAATTGGCGGATGAATAATCAGGTTAATAACCTCACAAAACAATAAAATTTGATGATGTAACAATTCAGTAGTGGGTCTAAATCCCCGATTAATAACGAAGCTTCTTCTCTACGAAAGGCTTGTCTGCGACACGCTCCGCGTAGCTTGCTTCCCCGCAGGGGTACACCAACGAATCCGTAAGTGTCTTGATTCTGACTTCTGAATTCTTATTTCAACAAATTTTCATTGGAATTTTAACATTGTAATCTAAGCGTGTAGTGATTAGTCAGGAGTTTAGTTTCGTGAATCCTAAAGTCTCTGTAATTATCCCTGCTTACAATACTGAAGTTTATATTAAGAAGGCAATAGAGTCAGTCTTAGATCAAACACTCACTGAGCTTGAAGTTATCATTGTCGATGATGGTTCAACTGATAAAACTGTAGAAGTTGCTAGGAGTTTTACCGATCAACGTCTCAAAGTGATAGTTAATCCACAAAACCTTGGGGTTTCTGCAGCGCGTAATCTTGCGATCAGAGCAGCCCAAGGAGAATGGATTGCTGTTCTTGATTCAGATGACTGGTATGCTGATGAAAGATTAGAAAAGCTTGTGTTGCTGGCAGAACAAGCAAATGCAGATATGATTGCAGACGATGTTTATTTTATCAAAGATGGTGCAACATCTCCTTGGAGTACATTGATTCAAGAAAGTGGAGAACATATAGATAAAATTCTCCAAATTGATATCGTTTATTTTGTAGAGACTGATGTCTATGCAAAAGCAGGGCTGCATCTTGGTTTAAGTAAGCCTATGTTCAAACGAGAATTTTTGGTTAAACACAGCATTGAGTACGATGAAACTTTAAGCATAGCTGAGGACTTTTGGCTTAACATGAAATGCTTAATTAATGGCGCTCGCTTTTTTCTAGTGCCAGAAGCCTATTATTTCTACCGTTCACGCTCTTTTTCTCTTGTACGTGAAAGCCAATTGAAACGTTTAAATCAATCTTGTATATCTACTTATTCTTTCATGCAGCAAAAAGCTGTGAAAAAAAATCCAGATTTAATGCGTGCTCTGTCTTATAATCTTACAGTTTACAACAGAACTTTAGCTTACTATCAAGTTTTATTGCCTATAAAACAAGGAAAATGGTTATTAGCATTGAGAGAGATCACAAAAAATCCGGGCTTTTTTTATGATTTTATTTCTCAATTTAACAATATTATCAAACGTCGATTTCAATACTATGTTATGGGTAATGAATTAGTTTTTGAAATGTCTTATAATCTCCAGATAAAACGAAGAAAACCAAAAGTGCATCCCAGTTTTTCTTCTCCCAGCAATAATAAATAAGTAAGACCAAAAGATTGTTACAGAAAAATAAACTTCTCTGTTTTGCGCAGCCTGTAGCAGCTTCCGTCTTCCCTGTAAGAGCTTCTGCCTTCACGTTTCCGTGTTTTGCGCAGTCTGTAGCAGCTTCCGTCTTCCCTGTAAGAGCTTCTGCCTTCGCGTTTCCGTGTTTTGCGCAGTCTGTAGCAACTTC
>NZ_JAVRBM010000117.1:0-21461 GCF_034531255.1 Nostoc sp. ChiQUE01b
AGGGGATTTGTCCTTCACTAAATGAGGGGATTTGTCCACCACTGCCACCAAATGAGGGGATTTGTCCTTGTTCGCCAGATGATGGGATTTTTCCACCACCGAGTTCCTTGCTAAGTCTTGAGTCAATTAGCTTGTCAATAGTAACCCTCAAACCGAACCCGTCCGGTATTTCAGTTGTACTAATACCAGCGGTCTGGCTACCAGCACCAGTCAAAGGGTCGCTGCTACTACCTTGGCTACTACTACCTGTGGATGGGCTACCACCACCTGTGGATGGGCTACCACCACCTGTGGATGGGCTACCACCACCTGCGAATGGATTACCACCACCTGCGAATGGATTACCACCACCTGCGGATGGGCTACCACCACCTGCAAATGGGTTCCCACCACCTGCGGATGGATTACCACCACCTGCGGATGGATTACCACCACCTGCGGATGGGCTACCACCACCTGTGGATGGGTTTACACCGCCTGCAAAGATATTCCAGAAGTTGTCGCCAGCGAAAGGATTACCATTGTAGGGTAAATCAGGCTGACTGCCACCGCCACCGGCACCACCACCAAATGGGCTACCGCCACCTTCTCCATTACCAACACCACTGAATAGATTGGCGAGGTCTTTATCACTAAGAACTTCTTTCAAGCGACCGAAGGGTGATTGTTCAATTGAATTGTTCCCACTATTAGAGGAATTACCGCCACCACTATTACTTGAATTTTCTGCCATTAGGATTAATCCTCCTATTATTTTGATGAAAATTTTGCTAGCATTGCAACAGAAAATAGACAAAATATAAGTCTATTTTATGACTTTATTGTTATCTTTTTGTTAGCAAAACTAGTTAGTAGTTATTAGATTATTTGGTTATCTTTGTTAAGTGGAGATAATCAATTTTTTCTCACTACTACTTACACTTTACAATGTATATAATTTAATTCTTAAGAGCAATGAAAAATATTTTGATATGTTGATCAAATTTGTAGATATTTTAAGATAATAATTTAAAAACATAATTAAAGTTTTTGGATAATAAAATTCAATTTGGATTAGTTATTATATTGCAATGAATAATCTTTTGATAAAATTACCAAATTTTTAGATATTTAATTTATCTGCATTATCCGGGGCTATATCACTTTTATCCGACGTTATAGCGCAAGACTGATAACAATAAATAGCACGGTTACTTATAGCCTACAATAAGTAAGTCGGCACAATAAAAGCAAAAACGGTTTAAACGCTTTTTATCCCTACCCTCTGCCCTTACTCCCTGCTTTATCCCAACGATAATTATTTACGCCGACCTAGTTACTTTACATGATATTAGCACCACTAGGAAGTGCAGGGATTACTTCAAATAAATCAGCAAATTCAATCCCGGAATTGTACGGGAAAGTGTCCACAAAACTAGGGTGATATAAATTAAACCCAAACTCCATTCATACCAAGCAAGTGCAGAGATGATACCCGGTAAATGTTCGTCTCGCAGGCGAATATCATTAAATCCTAATTTAACTAGATTGTTGAGGCTAAAATCATAGTAGTTGAGCCAGTTCCAACGACGATCGCACAACAAGGGCATATATCGTTCTCGAAATGTCTCATTCCTTGGTATCACTGGCAAACGTCCAATCAGTAATCGTAACTGGCGAAATGTACCATCTTCTGTGAAGTAAGAAATGTCCATTAAATCGTGATAACGACCTTGTTGGTAAAGTCGGATTAATAAAGCCATTGGGACGGGGACAAGAATTATAAAAAGACACCCCAATGTCAGCCAAGGTTGTTCGGCATTGCGAAAAATCGCTAGTAAGCTGAAGAATTCTAAAACGCTAAAACTGACTAATATCGAAATGGTTTCGTAAGATGTGGGAATAATTGGTACGGGATGCAGCCGACGATAGCGATCGACTAGCCAAAATAGTAAACCGAAATAAGCGATCGCTAATCCTCCCACACCAAAGACTAACCAAAAATTTGTCCCATAGCCACTCAACAACAGTAATAGACTCAACGCCAACCAACTCCAAGCTTGCAGTAACCACCCACCGATAGAAAGGGTTTCGCCAACAATTAAGCGATCGCTCAATTGGGTATATTTTTCTAAATCAATGTCTGCTATGGTGAGTAACTCACTACTGTTGCGAAAAGATTTTAGCAGACGACGCTGGGCGATCGCTTCAGCTTGAGTTGCAGAAAAACCCAGATTAATCAAACTTGCAACAGTTGCACTATTAATATTTATAGCCGTCAGACGATGGCCAAACTCTATTAATCGCAGTCGTTGTTTTGTGTATTCCAGTTCATTAGCATCGGCAACTTGCTGTTGCTGACGGAAATTTTGCCCCAAATTCCGCAAGACGTTTTGATTACCTTGCAATGTTGGGATGCAGAACATCTGACCAATCTGACCGGGATTACCTAAAATTTTTGCTTGGTTAGAGTTAAAAGTTAAACCAGGTACGCTTAAACAAGCCTCTTTATAAAACCTGGCATCACTAAAATCTGCTTGGTTCAGAATGTTCGCACCTTGCAAATTTACTAATTGGTTAAATTCCGCTTCTCGGAAGCTTACACTTTGCTCAAAAATCGCTTCTGTTAAAAGGAGAAACTGATTAAAATTTGCTTTAGTAAACTGAGCTTGATTGGCAAAATACACTTCCGAAAAATCAGTATTTCCTTGCCATTGGACACTACTAAATTTAGCCAACTGTTTAAAAGTTGCTTGGTTGAAGTTGGCAGTTGTCTCAAAAATACTACCTTGAAAATCAGCAAGTTCCCGAAATTTAATTTTTTTGAAATTAACTTTTTCAAAAAATATACTGCCCTGAAAATTGCTTGGTTGCTGGAAGTTAGCACTGGTAAAATTAATGGGACGAGCAAATCTGGTTTCAGTCCAGTTAGTGGGTTGGAGAAAAGTTGCACCTTGGGCATCAACAGACTGAAGAAAAAATGTATTGGAGAACTTCACTTCGCCGTTGAAGCGAGTTTGCACCAGTGTTAAGACACCACGAAAGACGGGGATTTCAGTGGCTGGGGTTGATTCTGTTCCCAGAAGCGATCGACAATCTTTGGAGTTGGGTAAAGCGATTGCGAGTGACTCTAAACAAACGAAGCGCAAACGTTCTAGTTTTTCTTGTTCGGTAGCAGTGAAAATGGGTGCAATAGCTTTTGCATACAATGGTGTTCTTAAACCCAAATCGCTGCCGACAAAATCCCCCAGAATCAAAGCATTGCTCAGGTCTAAACCTAGAGGTTTTGTACCGAGTTCTTTTCGCAGTAGTTGGTAAAAAGCATCACGAAAGCTGGCGTTTTCTGGGCGTAAATCAATCGCCATCTTTTGCAAATCTACGGTGAAATTTCCTTCGCGGAGTGTGGGTGTGCGTAGTCGTTCTTGCAATAATTCTAGAGTTAGAGGTGTGCGTTCTGGTTGTGTTTGTGCTGCCCAAGCTGGTAGGGGGAGGAGGAGGAGAAGTAAAACGCAAAGGTACGCAAAGGGAAGCGCAGAGGTACGCAGAGAGAGTTTTCTGGGTATCTTTGCGTTTAATTTTTGAGTGTATCTGTGTTTAAAGGATAAATTATGCAAATTCGTCGCTAATTAGCAGAACAATTTTACCTGCTACAGACCCGCTTTCAATCAGTTGGTGGGCTTTAGCTGCTTCTTTTAAGGGAAATTTTTGACTCACATGGATTTTTAATTTGCCTTCATCGATCCAGGTGGCAGATTGTTCGAGAATTTCTGCATGATGGTGGAGGCTTTCTTGTAATCCTAGCAGTGCTGGTGCCAACATGAATTCTAAACCAATGCGGAGGTTGCGAGTTCTAGCAGTTTTCCAAACAGTATTGGCATTTGGTTCGAGAATGGTAACGATATCACCATAGACTCGCACTGCGGGGAAGGTTTTGTGAAAGGTTTCGCCGCCTACGGTATCAAAAGCCAAGTCTACGCCTTCGCCACCAGTCCAATCTAATACCGCTTGCACAAAGTCTGTTTGTTTGTAAAAAATTATCTGGTCGGCACCAAGTTCTTTGACGAAATTAGCTTTTTCCTCAGAACTGACTGTGGTGGAAACAGTAGCACCTTTGAGTTTCGCTAATTGAATTGCTACATGACCGACACCACCAGCACCCGCATGAATTAAAACCCGTTCCCCAGGTTCTAATCGTCCCCGTTCATATAAAGCTTCCCAGGCGGTGATTAATACTAAAGGCGCTGCTGCTGCTTCGGCAAAGGAGATAGAGGCGGGTTTACGTGCCACAAATTGCTCATCCACAACGGTATATTCAGCGTAATTTCCTTGGTGTGCGCCCAAGCCACCATAGCAAAAATATACTTCATCTCCTGCCCGAAAACGCTGTACGCCAGCACCCACTGCTTCCACAATACCTGCACCATCACATCCTAAAATTGTTGATGTGCGATCGGGGTAGAAACTGCCTCGACTACGAAGTTTAGTGTCAATGGGGTTAATGCCAGCCGCTACCAAACGCACTAAAAGTTCAGTATTCCCTACAGGAACAGCAGGGTTCGGCACATCCTGTACTTGCAGAACTTCGGGACTGCCAGCTGCTGTCATCAAGACTGCTTTCACAACTCTTTCCTCCTGGCTTTAGATGCACATTCTTATGCAACTTTAGCGTAAGAGGATGGATACAGAGCTATGTTTAAGGGAAAACTGCGATTTTTGACGATAAGGTGCGATCGCCCTACATCTACATTCAACAAAAAACAAGCGACTGAAACTTTGAAGATTATCCCTTGATTACTGCTAAATTCAAGGTATGTAATATTTGTTTATTCTTCACTCATAATCGAGCCATTTTGTAAAGTCGCCAAACTCCTACTTCACTATGGCGACAGCCTGATCAACAGATCAGGTAAATTAAGATAAGTAAAGAAAACGCTTTGAACTAAATGGCAGCTCTAAGCTTACAAGAAATTTCTACTCAGCTAGAAAGTCCGAATTTACGCGATCGCATGGTAGCCCTTGCTAATTTGCGTCATGTTGCGGCTGAAGATGCAGTCCCTTTGATTAAAAAGGTACTAGACGACGAATCTTTGCAACTGCGATCGATGGCAATATTTGCTCTGGGAATCAAGCCAACACCAGAATGTTATTCTATTTTGGTAAAAATTCTCGAACATGACCCTGATTATGGTATACGCGCTGATGCCGCTGGTGCTTTAGGATATTTGGGTGATGCCAGAGCCTTTGAGGTACTTTCACGGGCATTTTATGAAGATACTGATTGGCTAGTACGTTTTAGTGCAGCTGTTTCTCTAGGTAATATTAAAGATCCCC
This sequence comes from Nostoc sp. ChiQUE01b, assembly GCF_034531255.1. NCBI lineage: Bacteria > Bacillati > Cyanobacteriota > Cyanophyceae > Nostocales > Nostocaceae > Nostoc > Nostoc sp. ChiQUE01b. The sequence goes on from NZ_JAVRBM010000117.1 coordinate 5,311, forward strand.
GTGCCCGTCAAGTTCTTCTTCAGGCATTGGATAGCAAAGAAGTAGTGTTACAACAAGCTGCAATCTCTGCACTGGGAGAAATTCAAGACATCGAGTCTGTAGACAAGATCCTGCGCTTCGCCGAATCAGATGATTGGTTAGTTAGGCAGCGTTTGGCAGAAGCCTTGGGAAATCTTCCCACTCCCAAGAGTCTCTCAGCTTTAAAATACCTGGAAAAAGACAATCATTTCAACGTTGCTGAGGCAGCCAGAATTGGCCTGAAGAAGCTTGAGGAAATAGGCAATCAAGCTTAATATTAAAGCTTCCTGCTACTTTTTAATAATAATTAAGTGGGAATTTTAGCATTTTGATGCAGGGTAATTTCATTCATGAATATTGAAGAGTTTTTTCAGTTAAGTGCTGGTAAATGGTTTTCTCATCGTACTAGTCAACATTTGGCTTTTAACCAATCGGAACATAGCAAGTCAGATATCATCATTGAGGCGCTGCCATTAGATCACCCAGAAGCCGTCAAGCTGTGTCAAAGTTACAACATTAATCCTAGTTCTGCTTCCTGTGCTACCAAAATTACCTGGAATGGCACAATGGACAAGGATCAAACAAAACACACTGGTTCAACTGTGTTGGTTTCGGTACCTGATGCGGATAATCCGGCCCAAGGCAGGTTACTGAGAGAAATAGTTGATGCCAATAAAACTCCAGTTGCCGGACGCTATAAAATTGACAGTGATGGTGCTTTGATTTTAACTACAGAGGATGAAACCATCTTCTCAGAGGAACGCCTGTGGTTTGCTAGCCCCAATTTGCGAATGCGGGTAAATGTCCTCAAGAGTTTTGGTGGATTTAGCATCACTTCCTTCACTTCTGAGATTCGTATGGGTGGCTTTCCACCTGCTGAAAAGGTTTCCGAGGCGGCTAATTCAGTATCTAGTTAGTTTGATCGCAAAATATTCTCCCCTTTCTGGCTACAGTGTATACACAAGTCAAATTACCCCCTTTAATCCCCCGATGCATTAGGGCGTGTTTTCAAACTACTGGTTTAGCCCCCTAACTTTTTAGATCCCCCTAAATCCCCCGATAAAAAGGGGGACTTTAAGAGACTCTTAGCCCCCCAATTTATCGGGGGGTTGGGGGGATCTAAGACTTTGAAAACACGCCCTAGCGTTAGAGAAAGTTTTGATTAAGCTTGTAATACCTTAAACCACTTATTTAAAACTGTGCTGATGGTTTTCTTAATCTGATGATTACGACTCCACTTTTGGAATGCCATTTCATACTCTTCACCTTTAATTTGAAAAGTATTCCAGACATCAAGTGCTACAGGCAATCCGCAGAATAGCAAAATGTACAGTGACCAAGAAATTCCACCACCAGTGATTAAATCAAGCAGTATAAAAAAGCCATTGAAAATTGCATATTTGCTTAAACGCTTCTGAAATCTTCTGATCCGGTAGGCGTCAAAAGCTTTTCGCTGTTGGACTTGACCTTGTTGTAATACCCAATCGCGTTCTGCTAATTTTAAAGACTCAGGTGAAATTTCTAACTCAGCAGCAATTTCTAATATATGCTCATAAGAAAATTCTGTGTCTTTATCATCTGCTTGACGAGCGATCGCTAAGTGCAGAATTTGTTGGACATCTTCTTGGCTATACGAGCGGATGCTTTGAGGTTCAAACGCCGTCATAATTCTTTCTCTTATATTACTTTCAATAGAAATTTGCTGCATGATAGATTTTAAGCAGCTACGCCAGTACTATTTCTATTATTCTTAGATTAACAAATCTAGATGCTGTCCGGCATCGAATGTATGGGATTTTTAACTTTGGGCACTGGGCACTAGGAGTGCTGAGTGCTGTTAGCGGAAGCGGGGCGTTTAGCCCGTGCTGAGTTAGGAGTTAAGAGTTAGGAGTTAAGAGTTAGGAGTTAGGAGTTTTGTTTACCCCCTTGTCCCCTTGTCCCCCCCATCTCCCCCATCTCCCCACTCCCCACCAATATAAAGACTCTCCAAATATCCAGATATGATCAAATGCAGCAGAGCATAATAACGAAATAACAAGGATGTAACTCAATGGTTGAAGAAAATGGATCGATTCGTACCCTATCGGTTGATATTGGCGGTAGTGGCGTTAAGGCTATAGTTTTGGATATTATGGGGAATACTGTAACTGAAAGGGTTCGTTTAGATACACCCAAACCTGCTACACCAGAGGTTGTAATTAATGCAATTGTTGTGTTAGCAGCCGCTCAAGGTGAATTTCATCGCGTTTCGGTTGGTTTTCCTGGTGTGGTACGATGTGGAGTCACGGAAACAGCAGTAAACTTACATCCAGATTGGATTGGATTTGATTTGGAAACAGCATTATTAAAACATTTAAACAAGCCTGTACGGGTGATTAATGATGCAGATATGCAGGGTTTTGGTGCGATCGCAGGTAAAGGTGTCGAATTGGTGATTACTCTGGGTACGGGGTTTGGTTCAGCTTTATTTGTGGATGGTAAACTAGTACCAAATATGGAAATGGGGCATCATCCGTTTCGCAAAGGGGAGACTTTTGAGCAGCAGTTGGGGCGTGCAGAGTTAGAAAAAATTGGTGAGAAAAGATGGAATAGGCGTTTAGAAAAAGCGATCGCATCTTTGCAACATCTGTTTAATTATGACTACCTTTACATTGGCGGTGGTGAAGCTGTGAAAGTGAATTTACAGTTACCATTAAATGTCAAACTCATCCCCAATATCACTGGTTTATTAGGCGGTATTGCTTTGTGGCGAGATGAAAAAAGGTAATATTTGGTCAGTATGTACTATCTTGGACAGCAACAATGTTGTTGGTTAAAAGAAATATTGGTTGAAGTAAAATAAACTAAAATGACTGAAATTGGCCTGATGATGACGGGCGTGTTAACAATAAGACAAGCATCTGGGGCTAATTTGCCACAGCAGCAATTATTTCAAATGCAAAATGATGTAAACCAGTCAAAACAGAGTCAGTTAGAGATAGCTGCTAAAGTCACACCACCTGAATTCATGCAGACAGATGAGATTTCCCAGGCTTCTCTCTCAGCGCTGAAACTAGAAAAAGAACACATACTTCATAAAATCAGCAAAAAGAATCTGGGACTAATTTCTTCTAACTTAAGTAAACCTAAGAAGTCTTTTGGGTCTGGAGGTAAAGTCCGTACAAAGGCTACAGGACGGTTCCAGAAGTTTAGTAGCCAACCTCTACCGACTCTTTATTTCGGTAGTTCTGGTATTGCTGTTAGAGCCTTACAACAGCTATTAGTGTCTAACGGTTATGCTGTGAGAGTGGATGGGATTTTTGGTGCACTAACAGAGACTGCTGTCAAAGCCTTTCAAAACCAGCGAAATTTAGGAGTAGATGGAATAGTTGGTCAACGAACTTGGAGTGCCTTGACAGTTTAGTTATTTGTCCTTGGTCATTTGTCCTTAGTCATTTGTTCTTAGCTAATAAAAAATGACAAGTAACAAATGACCCACGCAAGAGACAACCGCTATAACTTATGTCCTTAGCTAATAGTAAAAGACAAAGGACAAATGACAAATGACAAACTAACGGTACTTATGCTGCTCTAATAACTGTTGCGCTCTTGGCTTGTAAATTAAATAGAACAAAGCCTCTATATAGCGCAATAAATCTTCACGATTTTCTTTTGAGGTAAAGTTCCAGAAGCCATAAATTCGTGCTAATGATAATAGCTTGGTAGTATGAATTTTCCAAGTATAGGTGCTGTAAACTCGGTCAATTCCTCGCTGGGAAATTTCACTCCAATAGTTAGGGTTTTGTTCGCATTTAGTGATGAATTCGACAATTTTTGTGGCTGTTTCCTCTAAATTTGTCGGATTAATGTAAAATCCATTCACCTTATCTTGAATAATCTCCAGTGGCCCACCAAACTGTGTGGCAAAAGTCGGTAATCCTGAAACCATCGCTTCTAAAATTGTCAAACCAAAAGCTTCAAATAAAGCTGGTTGTACAAAAATTCCCTGATGATCGGCAATGACTCGGTAAATTTCACCGGAATCGGTTTTGGAGAGGCGCACACCCAACCAACGAATTTTCCCGTGGAGATTGTACTGGTCAATTATTTGGTAGAGTTTAATAATTTCGTTGCGTTCTTCGTTGTCATCTGATTCTTCGACGCGTAATTTGCCCGCTACTAAAATTAAGTTGCAATGGTCTTGTAATTCTTTACTTTGACCATAACATTCAGTTAAACCTGTGAGGTTTTTGATGTGGTCAAGACGCGCCATTGAGAAGAGAGGGCGCTTGTTAAGATCGTCGAGTTTGCCAAAGATTTGCGTGGGATCTTCCAGAGTAAAGAGTGTTTCGGCAAGGCGTTGGCGATCGCTCTCTACTCGGTCTTTATTTTGAGTGTAGGGGAAGTAATTATTTTCGTTTACTCCAGGCGGTACGACATTAAATTTAGGACTAAATAATTCAATGCCATTGGTCACATGGTACAACTCTGGCATAGTGAAGCACTTATAAGACTCGTACTGTCCCACACTATCCGGTGTTCCGACAATTTCTTGGTAGGTGCTGCTAATCACAAAATTGGCAGCATTCATGGCAATCAAATCAGCTGTGAATTGCAAAGAAAAATGATATTTATCTTCTAATTCTTGCCAGTAGAGGTTACTGAACAAGTATTTAGATTTTTCTAAAGCATGGGCAACATTACATTGGGTAACTTTTAGCCGTCGCGCTAACAAGAATGCTACTAAATTCCCATCAGTATAGTTTCCAACTATTAAGTCAGGTGTGCCGTGAAATTCTGCCCGTAGTTCTCTTTCTGAGTCAATGGCGAAAGTTTCTAGATAAGGCCAAAACTCAAACCGAGAAATCCAGTTTTGAGTCATGTTAGGATTAAATTCCCGTAAAGGCACTCGCAAAATCCAGGCATTTTCGGTATCGTGGACTTTTTCTAGCCGTTGATTACAAAGGGTACCATCACTATTGGGAATCAAGCGGGTGAGAATAATTACCTTTGGCTCGACATTCAATTTCTCTAAACCCGCAAGCAGGACATCTTCTTGTAGCTGCTTCTCTAAACTCTTTGCCTGGTCAAGGACGTAAACTACCTGACCGCCAGTATCGGGACGCCCCAACACTCCTTCTTGCCCAAACCAACCGTGAGCTGACACTAGGACGATTCTAAAAATCATCGGCACACGAGAAATGAAGGCTTCTAGGGTCTGGGGATCGGCAGAATCAATCAATTCATCGAGAATATTTAAAGTTTCCCACACTCGCGCTGCGGTGTTACCCCAACCTGGCTCAAAACCCATTGACTGCAATTGGAAGCGGAATTGTTCGTAGGGTTCATCTTCGGGGCGATTATTAACAAAACCGATAGCTTTCTTAACTTGCTCGGAAAGTTGCTGCTGTGATTGAATGCGATCGTTGACCAGCAGCTGGATACCGTTGTAGTGGTGCAGCCGCAGGAAATTCAATAAGCTGTCCAGCAATTGTTTGGAGTCTTGAAATATTTTGCTGGATAGATAGCGGTTGAGAAATTGTACCCCTTTACCAATATTTTTGGGGTCGCGGATGACTGGGGTGTAGTCATAAAAGGGGCCGAAGTCCAATTCTAGCAGGTCGCCCTCGTTGGGATGAAATTTGTTCACCAAGCGATCGCGCAGATCCAACAAATCCTGCACCGTCATCGGCGCAATGCTTAAGTCTGATGTCAACCAATAAACTTCTTGGCTGGCAATCTTAGAACGGATGATGAAACAGAAGTTTGAGTCCTCCTGAATAATTTCCTGAGTATAGTAAATGAGTTTGCTTAACTCTGAGGAAGTGTAAAAAGCTTCAGGTTTTTGGGATTTGGAGCAATACTCACTATATACATTGAGTATGTCGTTCCGCAGCAAGTACTTCTTTTCTTGTTGGCGTAATTCACTAAGAAAGGAACGTAAATCACTTCTTCCTTCACTATCTAAGACTGCTTGAAGCAATTCAGACATAGCAACTCCACTAAATGACGATGTTTGCATTGCTAACTTTTTAGCCGAGACAAATAAGCCTCCACCTTTTGTTAGACACATATAAACACGAAACAACACAGATAAATGTTATTTATCTGTGTACCTACAAGTATCAACTTTTCAGCAGGCACTTAAAGCGTGTTCTTCTTTACCTAAAGTATCTATGACTCAGTATTTTTGGATCTCACTAAAGGAATACAATTTTTATTTCTTTTGATAGAGGTTAGTAAATAATTGCATCATAATATTTGGGTCACAAATTATCACGCCCTCAATTGCTTGATCTAATCTTTACTATATCATTTATTTGCGTATATTTTGATGAGCAGCACATACGGCAGAATTCAAAATTCAGTAGTTCAGAATGGGCTGCGCTAACAGAAGTAAAACAGGCTTTGAGACTTAGCTTGTGTAGTTCACCAACTTGAAATCTGCTATATGTAAGGTAACTAGTTTCAAAAATCAAATATAATTCCTATATTGTGTTAATTTGGGAAATAAGTAATAGTCTTGCTATAATCTCTTTTTAAATAGTTGAAACAAAAGTTAATGATTTTGCTAAAGTTTAACTAAATAGTTAAACTTAAATTAATTAAAATCAATTTTTGTTCAAAGATAGACTAATGTTTATTTGCCATAGTTATAATTTAGGCAAAACTTGTTTAAATTGGGTCGATTCATATGGCTAGCAATACAGATAAGTTAACAACTTCTGACCACAGTATAGGCAACATTCTAATTATCTCTTTACTTGCCTTCTGTGGACTGACTTTTATCATTCTTCTAGGCATTTTTTAACGATTAAATGTGCGTTTAAAAACTTCTAAGGCTAGATTCCCGACTTTTCTAAAATGTCGGGAATTTTAATATTAAAGAGGTTTACTTATACCAATTCGCTTTTTCGCCCATTCGCAATTAATAAATTTAGATGCAGCAAGGCAATCCCTGCTTACATCTGTTGCCTTATTTTAGAGAATTGGTATAGAGGTTGTTTTAACCTAGATTCCGCAGGTTGAAGGTCAAGTGGTGGTATTTTGAAGTCTAAGTGAATGAAAATAGTGATGGCATTTGCAAATGAGCAAATAAATACTGTCCATTGAAACCCAAGATATAGACCATCTAAGGATGGTATCACAGGCGCAGGCAATTTCTAGGGTGGTTTGTGTTAAACATCGGCCTGCTTCATTCTAAATAAAACAAGTCGGATTTCTTTGCACGTATTATTGCGCCATCTTCAATATGAACCAGAACTGAAGGTATTAACTTGACGAACACTAATTGTGGTTAACTCAAAAAAGAGTTCATCTGTTACAAAGCTTAGGGGGTGGGATGTTTGGGATGACTACTCGTTGGTGTTTGGGGATTGGGATGGGAGGTGCAATCGCAGTGGGAAAAATCCCCAATTTGAGAAAAATTTACATCTACTAGGGGTAATCATGTCAAAAGGTGTCACTATGTCTTGATGACTTGCTGAATCTGTCTTTGAAGTCTGGTTACTAAATTTCTTGGATAATCCAGGTCAAAAAAGTTTTTGCCGAGGGTTTTTCTCATTTTCTCGTTCCCAGTCTCCGACTGGGAATGCATTCATTGAGTCTCTGACTCAATGCCTGACTGGAGGCTGCTGCCCCTAATAAGCCATTCCCATACAGAGCATAGGAATGAGATAAACGAGAGAACAATAATAAATAAAGCTATAGATTACATATCCTTATCCTTGTTAAAGTGATAGTTACGAGGGTTTGCGCCATCTAACCCATCTTCTACAGGAGTGTAGGTATTAATATGAAATTATGTAGGGCGAACGATGGGACTCGAACCCACGAATGGTGGTACCACAAACCACTGCCTTAACCTCTTGGCTACGCTCGCCATTCAACAATTTGAATTATAGCAATAATTTGGTAAGCGATCAAGAGTTTTGTTCAAGGAACGGACTTAGTTGATTTAGAGTCTCTGGAATCTAACAATTACAATGAACTTTACTTGGCAAATATGAAACCATTGACCATCATCGCGTATACTGGAGCAGCAGCAGGTCTAGCCGCCTTGGGTGTGACAATGGCGAAAACCAATCCCGGTCAGGTTGAATATGAAGAATATGCAGTTCAACGCCTGACCAAATACTTAAAAACTGATGTATGTAAAAAAACTACGAATATTATAGAAAATTTAATCCGTTTTAATTGCGATAAATTGGTTGACTCGGCTAGCCCGCAAATCCAAGAAATTATTACCAAGACTACAGAAAGACAAAATTACGTTATTTTTAGTGTTTACCGTACAGATTTAAAAATAAATTCCTGGATACCTTCGTACAAATTTGAAACGGTAGGAGCTTTTAATCAATTTTATACTTACACTGCTGAAGAACAATAAGGCAGGATTTACGCAACTGGCACAATCAGTCTCGGCAAGGCAAAGCCCTGCCTTTGATATCAATATAGCTTCAAAAATTGAAGCGCAAGTAAAAAAGCAAATTTTAACTAATGTCGAAAATAACAATAAACTTTATCTAAAAAAAGTAAAAATCATGACACAATCTTTACAAAAACTATTTACATTTGATGAATTTTTAGAGTTTTTGGAAACACAACCAGAAAATATCCGTTATGAATTACACGATAGAGATATTATTCAAATGCCACCACCATCTGGGAAACACGAGCAAATTGTAGCCTTTTTAACAATGATTTTAGGGTATGAATGTCTTCGCCTTAAACTTGATTACGGTATACCTAAAACCGCTACAGTGAAGCCAGAAAATAAAATGTCAGGGTACTATCCAGATGTTTTATTAATGAATTTTTCTAACTTGGGTAATGAACCACTATGGGAGAAACAATCAATCCTTAGTAAACCAGATTCAATTCCATTAGTGATTGAAGTGGTGAGTCAGTGCGTTGCGCGGGTTCCCCGCGTTGAAGCAACTGACGAACCCGTAAGGGTCAGTACTAACTGGAGAGATGATTATCATAAAAAGTTTGCTGATTATGAAGAAATGGGTATCCAAGAATATTGGATTGTTGATTATGCAGCTTTGGGTAGCAAAGAGTTAATAGGCGACCCCAAACAGCCAACAATCATAATTTACTCTTTAAGTGATGAGGGTGAATATCGTGGTAAACAGTTTAGAGGAGACGACCGTATAGAGTCGCCAACATTTCCAGATTTAAATCTGACTGTAGAGCAAATTTTTTCAGCGAGATATTAACCGACGTTGTAACCGTTTACAGCAGCCGTTGTTGGTGGTCTGGGATTCTCATAACCCTACAAAAGTTATTTTTGATGTATCAGGTTTTGGATTTTAGCATCTAAATACAGTTAAGCGTCATCCGTAAACTGATATAGGACTTACGCAAAACATAACAAAAGTATAGCAATCCTAAGAATTTAGGAGCCAGAATTCAAGAGTCAGAATGGGCTACGCCCCGTTGCGCTAACTCAAGAAAAACAGGTTTACTACCTGCTTTTGAAACGAATAGTTGTATACTTTTCAACTTGAAATCCACTGTAAAAGTGATTAAGAATACTTCTGTTTAGTAATTAATAATAGTTTCAATAATTACTAGAGTACTTATAAACCCCGGTTTAATCTTAAGTAAGATATAGTAACTGAAAGTTCAAGCTTTGCCGATGTCATCTGTCTATCTGCTATTATCTCACGGAAGTCGAGACCCGCGCCCAGAAATTGCTATGCAGCAACTAGCTAGGCTGGTATGTCACAAATTGCCAAAAAACCACAACTCAGTAAATAGCGAACATCTGGTTGGCATCGCTGCTTTAGAAATGAGTCCTCAACCTTTACACGAGCAGATTCAACAATTTGCTAAAAGCGCTTTTGGCGATACCTGCGGTGGGCTACGCCTACGCTCACTGTCTCAAAATGAAAATCGCCTCAAAATTATACCACTATTTCTACTGCCGGGAGTGCATGTGATGACAGATATTCCTGCCGAAGTAGCACTAGCACAACAGGCTATCGGTCAAGATATCATCATTGAGTTGCAACCATATTTAGGCTCTCACCCCAATTTAGAGAAATTGCTGGCAAAGCAAATAACTACTATAAAAGCAGAAGCATGGATTCTCTTAGCTCATGGTAGCCGTCGCCCAGGTTCGCAAAAAACTGTGGAAACAATAGCGGCGAGTTTGGGAGCTGTGACTGCTTATTGGGCTGGGCCTGCTAGTTTAGAATCACGGGTGAAAGAGTTGGTAACTGCTGGTTATCGGGAAATTGCAATCTTGCCATACTTTTTATTCGCTGGTGGAATAACCGATGCGATCGCTACCTCAATAGAGGAGCTAAAATTACAATTTTCTGCGGTGAATTTCCAATTGGCACAGCCACTGGGAGCAAGTGCAGAATTAGCCGAGCTAATTTGGGATTTAACAGATAGATGAACCGCACAATGACAGAGAGGGACAAGTATTTGGGAAAGGTTTATTTAGTAGGTGCAGGGCCAGGAGATCCAGGATTAATTACCCTGAAGGCGAAAGGTTTGTTGGAATGTGCAGATGTAGTTATCTATGATGCCTTGGTGAGTCCGGCAATTTTGGCAATGATTAATCCCGAAGCCGAGCAAATTAATGCTGGTAAACGTGCGGGGAGACATTCGTTATTGCAGTCAGAAACAACTCAATTGCTGATTGATAAAGCGCAGGATAATGCAATTGTAGTGCGACTCAAGGGTGGCGATCCGTTTATTTTTGGTCGCGGTGGCGAAGAGATGGAAGAATTAGTCAACGCGGGAATATCAACGGAAGTTGTGCCCGGTATCACTTCGGGAATTGCAGCAGCAGCATACTCAGGTATTCCTTTGACGCATCGGCTGTATAGTTCTTCAGTCACATTTGTAACTGGCCATGAAGCGGCAGGTAAGTATAGACCGCAAGTGAATTGGAGTGCGATCGCTCACGGTTCCGAAACGATTGTAATTTATATGGGAATTCACAATCTGCCTTATATTGTGGAAGAATTAATTGCAGCTGGGTTGAATTTAGAAACGCCCATTGCTTTGGTGCGCTGGGGTACACGACCAGAACAAGAAGAATTGATTGGGACATTGGAAACAATTGTTAAACAGGTAGAGCAAACTGGATTTGGTGCGCCTGCGATCGCAGTTATTGGACAAGTAGTGAAGATGCACAGTATTTTATCTGGTTGTCGTCCAGTTTGATGGTTGGTTTGAAGGTTGCCCAACATTTGACCTGCACATAAAATCATTCTCGCAAACGGTCGGTTTTGCGAATACTTATCTCTATACTTAATAGCGGTTGACATAACCACTTGATAATGATAATTATGGTATAAAAAAAGTTTCGAGGGCGAAATGAAAAACTTTCCCTATTTGTCCACAAAGGAAGCAGCTTCAAAAATAGGTATTTCTGAGCAAAGGGTTCGTACTCTATTGCGTAGTGCGGATATCAAGGGACAGCAGGTAGGGAAAGTGTGGATTATGGAGCCAGAGGCAGTTGAAGATTACATTAACCGGATCAAGGGAAATTATCCTGTAGATAGGACGAGCAAGGAAAATCATCACCAAGCAGTTAAAGCCATTTCTTTTTTCTCAGGCGCTATGGGACTGGATCTTGGTTTTGAGAAAGCAGGTATCGAAATTTCCCTTGCGTGTGAGGTGGATAAGCACTGCCGACAGACCATAGTTGCAAACAAGCCAGATATTGCACTTTTGGGGAATATAGCGTCTTATACTGCTCAGGATATCCTGGATCATGCCAAAATAGCCAAAGAAGATGTAGATATTATGTTAGGCGGACCACCCTGCCAAGCTTTTTCCACAGCAGGGGCAAGGCGTGGTTTCAAAGATAAGAGGGGCAATATATTCTTAAAGTACATTGAACTTATCTTAGAAATAAGCCCAAAATACGCCGTCATCGAGAATGTAAGAGGTTTTCTTTCAGCACCATTACTGCACCGCCCTCACTCAGAAAGAGGAAGCGGCAGTGTTCCCTTATCCAGAGAAGAAATGCCAGGTGGTGCTTTGAAATATATTGTGAATGAACTTCGTAAAGGTGGTTACAGTATCAGCTTTAACTTATACAACACGGCAAATTATGGTGTCCCCCAAATTAGGGAACGAGTGGTCATGATCTGCCATCGTGGAAAGAAAAAGGTTCCTTATTTATACCCCACACATTCAGAAAGTGGTGATTTTGGTCTTGATAGATGGATAACCCTACGTGAATCTATTGCAGATTTAAGCCAAAGTGAGGCAGAGTATATCGAGTTCCCAGAAGGGAGGCTAAAGTATTACAGAATGTTAAAAGAGGGTCAATACTGGAAACATCTACCTGAAGAATTGCAGAAAGAAGCATTAGGAAAATCCTATTACTCAGGTGGAGGGAAAACTGGTTTCTTTAGACGCTTGTCGTGGGATAGACCAAGCTGTACTTTAGTGACATCCCCAGCCATGCCAGCAACGGATATCTGTCACCCAGAACATCTGCGCCCGTTAAGTATTCAGGAATATAAACGTATTCAGCAATTTCCAGATAGTTGGGTCGTATGTGGTTCCCTCATTGAGCAATATCGGCAGATAGGGAATGCCGTACCTGTCGGTTTTGGAGAAGCAATAGGCAAAGCGATCCTTGCACACATGAGTGGTAAGATAAAACATCCCCCTTTGAACTTCCCATTTTCACGTTATAAAGGTAACGATGATGTTTTATGGGAAGCTAAAATTAGTGAGTCGTTAGAAGAGATAAAACCGATCCAAGGTTCGCTTTTTACAGCAACAGCATATACTGTATAAGAGTTAGGACTTTATCTCTCTTAAAGCAGCAAGGTATTTTTCAACATACGATCTGAAGCCTTCTTCTGAAAGCTCTTCTTTTCCTTCCAATGAGGGGAATTTAGCCCAGTTGTCCCCCTTTTTTTTAGAAAAAGTTCGGAACCATTTTTTAATTGGGGTTCCCTTACGGATAGCGGCAGAAGAAGAGTTTTCAGTATTATCTCTATTTTTTACTTGGAGCGATTGCCAGACATTTTTGTTATCAAAATATATAAAATCAACTGCTTTAACTATAGAACCAGAACACCATATCCATCCATGCGGCTCAATAACTGTCGCAACGTACCTTTCTAGCAAATCCCCTACAATGTTCTCAGCCCCCATTGATAGGCGGTGCAATTCTTCAGCTTTTCCCAATTCCTCATACGGAACTTCAAAATACTTATTCAGGATGATACTTACCATTTCATCCGGTATTGTACTAGGTGGCAAGGGTGTTCTTGGGTCACGACCTGTTTTGAAATTTGTAGCACTGGCAATAATATATTCTTCTGTCCCGACGATAGGCTGATTTTTACCTTTTCGCGGTGAAGCCGCAGCAGGGTTATCCGAAAGAAATCGTATGACCATTGTAAATTTATCGCTAAGTGATGGATCAACACTATCCATTGCCTTCTTTGCAATTTCTGCTGATTTAGGTATAAATTCTGACATAAATTATTGAAACTATTAAAGTTCCTGAAATTATTAAATGTTCTAGCTTTATAACCTTAAAACATCAGTGAGAGGTTTAACCCTAGTGTATGATCGATAAGGTTATTCGGTTCTGGTGGGAGTCAGCCACCAGAGGTAACGGGGAAAGTTCGGTGGAAATCCGGCACTGTCCCGCAACTGTGAACTAATTTGAGATTAAGGAACTAAATCGAAAATCTCAAATTGAGTGAGTCAGGATGCCCGCCGAAATAGATTTATCAGTTTCACATATCTGCGAGGTACAGATGACTACTACTGTAAATATTTCCCCAACCAGTCCTTTGGATGTTGCTGAACATACTTTATTTGTTTGCAAAACCTGTGCCAGTGTTTGGCAAAATGGAAAACGCCTTGGTGAAAGTGGTGGTGAAAAACTTCTATATCAACTTCAGCAGCTGGCACAAAATTGGGAGTTACGAGATCAATTCCCGATTCAGGAAGTTGAATGTATGAGTGCTTGTAATCGTTCTTGTGTAGTCGCCTTTGCTGCCAAAGGTAAATTAACATATTTATTTGGTGATTTAGGCGTTGATGGTAGTGCCTCTGCGGTACTGGAATGTGCTAGTCAATACTATGTTAAAGCAGATGGTTTACTGCCTTGGTCAGAGCGTCCAGAAGCAATGAAAAAAGGCATTTTAGCAAAGATTCCACCTTTATCTAAATGATCCGCGTTTTGATTCTGGGTGGGACGGGTGATGCAGCAGAACTAGCTGCCAAAGTTACAACTATCCAAGGGTTAGAAGTAGTCACCTCTCTAGCTGGCCGCACCCGTGAACCGTCAGTACCGTTGGGCGATTTACGGGTTGGAGGCTTCGGTGGTGTGGCTGGATTGGCTACCTATCTGCGAGTCATGCAAATCGACTTGTTAATTGATGCAACCCATCCTTTTGCTACTCAAATATCCTTCAATGCAGCAGATGCGGCAATGGAAGTTAGAGTACCCCGTCTGATGTTAATTCGTCCGCCTTGGGAAAAAGTAAGTGGCGATCGCTGGATTGAAGTTGATAGTGTTGCAGCCGCAGCAACAGCCCTGCAAAACCAAGCACAGCGAGTATTTTTGACAGTTGGTAGACAAGAAATCGCCGCCTTTGCTCACTTGGAGAAAATTTGGTTTTTGATGCGGATGATTGACCCTCCTAACGCTGGTGCTTTAGTACCGCCGGGGATGGTATTGTGCGATCGCGGCCCTTTTACCCTCAAGAATGAGAGAGAAATTCTGATTCAGAATAACATTGATACCATCGTCAGTAAAAATAGCGGTGGTGATGCCACAAAGGCTAAGATTATTGCAGCGCGAGAACTGGGCGTGAAGATTGTAATGGTAAATCGTCCAGCCATACCGCCAGGGGAGCAAGTTAATAATGTTGATGCTGCTTTGGCGTGGTTATTAGATCGGTGCTAAGTAAGGGACTTCCAACTAAAAAAATATCCTATCGGTGTGTAGGCAGAGGGGCAGGGAGCAGGGGGAGAAAGAAAAATATTATCTGAGTAAATTGGATAATTTATTTTCTGGAAGTCCCTAAATAGGCAAGATTGAAAGGCAGTCTTCGCAGATAGTGGTTCTAGGCAGTCTGGTTAAGGAAGGTTATATCATACCATTTCTTTGTGAGGCTGCGCTAAATTTTCTTTCTTTGTGTCCTTTGCGCCCTTTGCGGTTCGTTATTTTTAATATGGCGGCTTTTGTATGGGTATATTTCAGGATTGGTTCTGGGAAATCAAAGAGTGCGGCCAAGGCCCTCATTACTACTTCAGTGCCACTTTTGCTCCGTCTGATGCTGAACGCCTTGCGGCTTTGGTACGCCAGCATTCACTGTCTGGTTTTGAACACTGCCACTTTGTTGGCAAATTAATCAATGCCCCATGTGGAAATTCCAATACTCCAGGTTCTTACGATTTATATATTGACCAGAGCAACTATGCTGAAGTTATTTCGGGTATACAAAGAGATGAACCTATAGTTACTGTTGCACACTATACCTGGCAAATCATTGGTGTTTGCGATCGCTATTTTGGCATCGAGTGTGGTTATGGTGGGATAACTGGCACAGATAACCAAACTGACACCTCACTGATTGTGGCGCTGGCGCAGTCACCAGAACTCACCTTAGTTGATTGGAGAGTCGTTTCTGGAGGAGACGGTTACGCATCGGTGTTTTTTAGAACTGGCACATCAGCCGCAGAATTGCTTGCTTATTTGCAGATGCAGCCAGAAAAGCCTGACTTTATGCAAATCGAAAGGGAGTTACGTATAGCTTTGTCAGATCCGGCATTGTCTAAAATTTATCGCTTGGGCGAGTGTAAAATCAATGGTTGGCAGCTGGAAGCGATCGTTTTGCATAATATTGAAAAAACCACAAGCTATGGTGGCGAAGGATGGGACATGACACCACACACCAGTCAGCTTTACAAAGTCGCCCAAACTGTTAGCGATAAGTGCAAGGTTCCGGGTTGTGCAGGAGGTGCAGCACACGCGCCAAATGACTTCTACACACTCATTGGCAGCCATCTTAGCTTTGGCTACTCACGCCAAGAGAGGTAATACCAATTCAAAATTCACGCATTCAAAATTCAAAATTAAGAAAGCCAGATATAGCAACCGCCAGGTTGGTTAGGACACTAAGCTCAGGACATACTCCATC